>JBAYMI010000007.1:0-16916 GCA_041663625.1 Methanoregula sp. | reverse complement strand
TCTGCGACGAATCCCTCTCGCTCATCAACCGCTACTGCGCCAACACAAAACTCCACTTTGGCGCACAATCGGGCAGCGACGACGTGCTCCGGCAATTGCATCGCGGGCACACGACCGCGGATGTGATCCGTGCAGTCGAGTTGTGCCGGGAATATGCTCTCACCCCGATTGTGGATTTCATCGTCGGTTTCCCGTTCGAGACAGACGAGGATCAGCGGGCAACGCTCGACCTGATCCGGTGGGTGGCCCGGTTCGGGAAGGTCCATGTCCACCGGTTCCTCCCTCTGCCCGGAACCCCTCTCGCCGGAACAAACGCGCGGCCACTCCTGACCGAGACCGAAAAAACCTGCGGAGAACTGGCCTTACGCGGAAACCTGACCGGTTCGTGGAACGATCCTGAGATAAGGTTTTTACGACATCCTTCAAATGATATACCATGAAAGATGTGCTATTGATAGCAGATCTCCATGGTCAATTCGGTAAAATTGATTCATTTCTGGAGTTGAGTCCAGAAGCGGTATTTATTGCAGGCGATATCACCAATATGGGTCCCGTTGACACTGTCGATGATGTGCTCGCACGTATTGACGTGCCATGCTTTGCAGTGCCAGGAAACTGTGACCCGCGTGAGATCCTCGAGACACTCGAACACTCGGATGCCGTGAACATGCACGGATCCTCGATCAACCTTGGCAAGATGACCATTGTTGGTGTTGGCGGGTCGAACCCGACTCCGTTCAACACACCGTTCGAGCTGACCGACAAGCAGATAGATGACGTGTTGAACAGCGCGATGAAAAAGATGGAGAAGACGGTTCACAACGTCCTCCTCTGCCATGCACCTCCCTACGAGACCCTCGACAAACCTGCCGGGGAACACGTGGGAAGCCAGAGCATCCGGAAGCACATGAAGAATTTCGATCTCGTGTGCTGTGCCCACATCCATGAAGCTCGGGGAGTCATGGACGTTGACGGCGTGAAGGTTGTCAATCCCGGCCCGGCAATGGACGGCAACTGTGCAATGATCCACTTCGGAACTGAAGCACGGGATATCAAGATCGAGCTGCTGACCGTATAACCGGCAACAGTCCGAACCAGGTTGGCGGGAAACGCCCGCCATCCCCCTAATCTCTTTTAACAATCCAGCGATCGAGCGAAGCGGATGTGAAGCCGGTGAACAAATCCCAAAAAGGAAGAGGAGAGTTCAGATCTGGACTGCCGACCGTTTGGTGAGAAGCAGCTCAAGATAGGATGCGAGGATAGGCTCGCCATCCGCGCCGATCTCCTGTGCAATCTTCTCGATCATTGCCGTGGGATTATCAGCTTCGTTTTCGGCGATAACTTCGATCTCGGCAAATGTCCCGAGTTCGTCCACGGTATCGAGTGAGATTACAGCAGAGTCCAGGGTGTAATTCTCCCGCCACTTGTTGACTTCCGTGGTACGGGTGAACCCGAGCCGGGCAAGCATGGTCTCGAAAGCTTCGCCGGATTCAACGGCAAAATTCAGCTCCTCGCGGGCCTTGAGGCCGAACTTTTTTATCTTTGGACCCTTGTAGGTTACGACTGCGCGATCGTCCGTATATCGGACTCGCACAGCTTCATCGGTGATGCCGAAATCCCGGTGGGGAGCATTATAGTAAATGTCATGCTCGTGCATCTTTCCCTTGAACTGTGCATTCTTCGCTTTGAGATGTTCCCGTATCGTATCGAGGGATGAAACCCTGACTTTGAGTTCTATTTCCAGCATGGTTGTGCCACACGTTTATCTGTCTTGATTACGATTTAATTTAAGCAGGTGAATTATGGTTATTAAAGAAGGAGATTTTATCCGGCTCAGCTACACAGGCAGTGTCAGTGACAGGATTTTTGACACGACTGATGAGGCCGAGGCAAAGACCGCGGGCATCCACAGCGAAAAAGCTCTCTATGGCCCGGTTACGATCTGTGTAGGCCAGAAACATGTTATCGTGGGTCTTGACGAGGAACTGGTCGGCAAGAAGGCCGGTGCCGGGGGATCCGTTACCGTCCAGCCCGACAAGGCATTCGGCGAACGCGACCCCAAGAAACTCCAGTCCTTCCCGAAGAACAAGTTTACCGAGAAGCCGGTCCGCGGCATGCCCGTGAAACTCGAGGAGATGGGCGAGGGCACGGTTGTAGATGTTATCGGCTCCCGGGTCATTGTTGATTTCAATGCACCGCTTGCCGGCCAGACCCTTGTCTACAAGTACAAGGTTGAGGAATTGGTTTCCAGTCCTCTCGACCAGCTCAAGGGACTTATCCACCTCTATGCAGGCAGGGATATGGAGATTGCGCTGGACAGTGGCAAGGCAACCGTCACGCTCCCGGCGGGAATCAACTACGACCGCCGCTGGCTGCTCTGGCGCGGCCGGATCATCCACGAGGGTTTCGAGCTGATCAAGGGCATTGAAGAGATAGTCCTTGTCGAGAGCTACAAGAAACCTGAAAAGAAAGATGAGAAGAAGGAAGAATAAATCCCCTTTTTTGTGTGCGCTGTCCGGTGCATGCAGCAGGTTTTCGGGTTCACTCCGGAATATTGATCAATAACGGTTTTTATAGAGTGATAACGTACAGTTCTCTATGAACACGTCAGCCTGGGTAATTGCAGTCATTGCCCTTCTCGTTGCCGGTGTCTGTTTTGCCGGGTGCTCTGATGAGAGCACAACAAGTGATTCGGCCACCGCCAGTATCACGGCTTCTCCTACCGCATCGGGTGCATTGTATGGCGAAGGCGATATTGTGAAAAATCCGAAGTCAACGGTAAGCTCGGCCGCACTGATCATCGGGTATAACTCTGCTACGGATATGTACGAACGGGCCACGATCTATCCCTACAGTAACGGGGACTGGGGTTACCGCGTTGATTCCAAAACCACCACGATAAGCCGGGCAAACCTGGAGAAAGTGTTTACCGAGAAAGTCAGCACGGTAGTCGTAGCTGATGTTACTATCGGCGCACCGACAACGGTGACCACGGTTGCAACCACAACAACGGCAAAGACAACCACGGTGGCTACTACCGCAACGGCAACGACCTCGAGTGCATCGGCACCCAAGATAAAAGATATCGAGCCCTTCATTGGCACAGCGGGAACAACGGTTTCCATTACCGATCTCGATGGGCTGAATTTCGTGTCCGGGGCAAATGTATCCCTTACGAAATCCGGTGAAACCGCTATTGTCGCAACCGGGGTATCGGTTTCGTCAGGAACTACGATAAAGTGCAAATTTGTTATTCCCTCCGGAACAACGCCTGGGTCATGGAACGTTGTTGTTACGAATCCGGATGGATTATCCAACTCGTATGCGAACCTGTTTACCATCTATAAGGGTGATGGCAGTACCACCACGAATACTACAACGGATTCCACTACATCAACCCTGGTATCAATTACCTCAATCCAGGATAAGGTGCTCGGAACGGGATGTGGAGAGGCGGATAAAACCGTGACTATTCTTGGAACCAACCTTACTGCTGCTTCAAAGATGACACTTACTGGTCCGAGCACAATTACCTCGCGGTCCTACAGTTCTAGTTCTTCAACAATGTCCACGGGAATTTTTACTATTCCCTCAGGAAGTTGTGGAACATATTATGTGAACATTCTCGATACAAGTGATAAGGTCCTTGCAAAAAGTTCTGATACATTATCTATTCAGTAATTTTTTTTAAAAGGCCACCAGTAATTCTTCTTTTTAGAGAATCCATTATGAAAATTTTACCCTGGTGAAAACATTTTTTTTGCAGAAAAGATCGTCCCCCTCTTGTGCCACCAGAATATACTGCCCACATCAATATCGGGGAATTATTCCGGTAATACAGCATCATCGCAATGCGGGGGATGCCCACGCGGCGGGGGCAGAGCCGAAGGCAGAACCCCCGA
This sequence comes from Methanoregula sp., assembly GCA_041663625.1. Taxonomy (GTDB): domain Archaea; phylum Halobacteriota; class Methanomicrobia; order Methanomicrobiales; family Methanospirillaceae; genus Methanoregula. Next base: position 13,014 of record JBAYMI010000007.1, on the reverse strand, counting down.
GAGCATCACGTACAAGATCGACGGATTTACCCTGAAAATTACCCACTCTCCCGGATATGATGATGGGGGCTGATGCCCCCATACCCCCCAGTAAGATAAACGCTGCCGCCCCCGCTGCGGATCAGTGCCACTACACAATTTGAAAACTATCTATTGCCCCGCCGTGCATCTGATAGGCCCTGATGCGGGGAGCCATCCCCCAATTACATTCTCGCAATTTTATGATTCGGGTGCGAACCGGGAGTTTATGTGCGGTTCTCCAAAGCATTTTTTTGTTCTTTTTTCTAGTAATTATCGATATCTGTGAGTTTTGGCAAGGGGGGTATCACGCATACCCCCCCGCCATTTTATTTTCAAAACGATCAGACCCCCCCACCCCCATGGGGGGGAGGTATCCGGCATACCCCTCCCCCCCTCCGGCCCAAAGAGACCCCCCGTGATCATTTTTGAGTAGGCTCGCGAACAGACTGCCCCATCTGAACGCCCATGGAGAATCGTTAACAATCATGCGTGCAATATTGCGTACATCCCAGTTTTGAGGAGGGGGGTATGCCGGATACCCCCCCCTCCGGTTATTTTTCCGGCAGGGGATACCCCCCACCCGTTTATTTTTAAAAGCGATCAGACCCCCCTCTCATACTGGGCTGCATGAACTGCGGAAGACCGGTGGGATCGTTTTGGCAGACTATTCTTCCGTCGAAAATTGTGTAGTGTATACGGCTGATCGCCCGGGTTTTCCCATAACCGGGGTGGGGGGGTATCCGGCATACCCCCCTCCCCCAACTGAAATAGGAGATGTCTGTCAAACGGTATGAAGGAGAACCCGGCAGGACGTACTGATGACTTTTCGTCCGAAAGGGATCGTTTCGAAATCTTCCCGAATCCTGTCGGATTTTAAAGAATTGCCAAAAACCGGCATTATTGAGCGAGTTTATACCGGAGCAGTGCTGCAATCCCGCCGAGAGCGACAAGACGCTCCCCGGGTTCAAACGATGAGGAGAGGACAACGACCGATGCCCTCATCGCCTCGGCCTTCTCGATCAGTGCCATGATCTCGCGGTCACGCAGGTGTATGTCAGCGATAAGCACCTGCTCTGCGGCACCGAACCCGACAGCATCGCTGACTTCTGCCCGGCCATAGGTGACCGCCCCGTTTTTGGAGATTCGCATCAGTACCTCATCCATCATCTGCACTTCCCGGGAGAGCTGGATATCGTCGATCAGTTTGTCGAGCGCTCCCTTGCCGATCACTTCCTGAACGGCGCCGCGCCCGATCCTGCGGGTCTCGACAATGACTGCCCGTTCCGCGGCAGGGCTGTTCTGGTTCCTGGCGTACCGCGCAAAGTCGTCCTTGATGAACCCCGGCCCGGCAATGATCAGCGGGCCGGTGATCTCGGCGATAAGGGAGATTATCTGGTCGAAGAATCCCTTGCGCGATTCAGTCTCCGCGCCTTTGCCGCTGCCGGCAGTGAGGGTGATGACACTCTCCGGCCCGAACTGCCGGAGCCGGAAGAGTTCGGCCTCTCCCTCCTCGAGGGCGATGATATGGATTACCCCGTAGACCGATGCTTTTACGGCACGCTCGATCCGTTCGAGTTCAAGCGGCCGCCACTGCTTGATCACGGAGATCTCGTACCCGGTCTCGACACTGATCGTGTGGAACGCGCCGGTATCCACACCGTGCTCGATCGTTCCGGTGAGCCGGAGCCGGGCCCCGTGCACGGAGAATTCAAGGCGATCGATCCGGACCCCGAGCCGGACCGGCCGCTTCTCCACCTTCTCGGGCCGGATCTTGTCGCTTGCGGCATCCACGCTCCGGAAGGTCGTGGCAAAGACGAGATCGCCCGGCGCTATCAGGTGCTGGAGGTGCCACAGGTCATCGATACTCTCCGGAAGGAGCCGGATCTCGCCGAAATTGCTTCGTATGTCCCCGTATTCAGCCTTCATGATGCCCTATGATATTCGAGCCGCCGGGGGGGGTGAATGCCGCCACCTGCTCGGTGTTCAGGATACCTTTGAGTGCTTTCACATCATCATCGGACAGTTTTCCCTTGAGGATACGGAGGATCTTCTTTGCAGCATCGTTAGGCTCGAACTGCCCGGGCTGGATCTCGACATGGATCTTTGTCCTTGCCAGTATGACTGCGGGCGGGCCTCCGATCACCGCGGCATGCGGTTCTGTCATGAGGCCTATCGCGATCGCGAGCGGGATATTCCGGTAATACGTGCGCTCACCCCGGACGATGAACGATCCCCGGGTTACAAATTCCCCCGATTCGGGCGTCTTGCTCACCTGCGAGGGAAGGGCACTGTATACGTCCGCAGAGAAGTGCCCGCTCCGCCATGCACCGGAATAAGAAGCTGCAAACTGCGCAACTTCGTCCATCCGTTCCGTCTTTCCTTTGACAATTACCACGCTGGCCCCGTGGACATCCGCGTGGACAAACAGGTCTCCCCCGGCCATATACTTCTTGACCAGTTCCTCGTTCTGCGATGCATCGCGGCCGCCCAGCACCACAACCCCGTCGCTCGTCACAAACCAGCGGAAGCGGTGGTACCAGAGTTTCTTCATCGGCACGAAATCACGCTTCTGTGATTTCTTTTTGACTGCAATGGTTTTCATTGCGATAAGGGCGCCGGCTTTCTTCCGCTTGAATTTTTTTATGACATCATGGTACCGGCCGGCATTCTGCTCGACCCCTTCGTGGACGTAAATCTTCACCTTTTTTCCGATTTCAACTTCAACTGCCGCTTCTCCGGGGTAGAATGCCACGATCTTCTTTGCATCCGGGGATGAGGTGCCCTTCAGGTGCTTCTCGATCTCCTGCCAGGAGAGTTGTTTACTCGCGGTATCGAGCGCGGTGATGAGCCGGGCAATGAACTGGTAGTTCTCGTAGATGATGTTGACAACCGATTCTGCCTCTGCAATGGTCCGGTCGAACTTCTTGACCGCGGCTTCCTGGTGGACACGGATCCGGTCCTCTTTTGCGATCTTCGGGCGCTTGCTGGATTTTTTCTCGGCCTTCGTGAGCGGATAGAAAGCCTCCAGTGCTTCAGAAAATGTCGGATAGGATGGGGCAGCTGTCCCGGAACCTTCCCTGAGGTCGACCGGCTCGCAGTGTTTTGCATCGATGAATGGCGAGCGTTCGTTTTCAACGCGCCGGAACAGGGTACTGAGCGCATCAAAAATTTTTCCGGGATCTGCTGCGGATGCGGGCAGTGCCTTGTCCAGGCCGGCTACCGTGCAGATATATTCTGCATACATGCCCCCGAGCATACCCCCAATCGCCAGCGACCGGACAAGGTCGCGGTCATCCGCCTTGAGAAATGCCGTAAGGTTTTCCAGGGATGCCGTCGGGTCGCTGTTGCTGAGGGTGTACGGTACGCCCGGGACGACCTCACGATCCTTGAACCGGTGGTGGCGGAGCGGTTTGATGATGGTGTAATCTTCTTTGGTGAGGATGACATTTCCCTCATCGAATAGTTCGATGATGAGCCGGTACGTCAGGACACCTTTGCCGATATCGAAGATGAGGATGCGTTCGAGATTGTGCTGCCGGATGGCGAGCACTTTGCCGCCCGAGATATATTTCCGGAGCAGCATCGCGAACTGGGGAGGGTTTTTCGGGGGGTTCGGGAGATCGCGGACCACATGTGCCCGCCTTCCCGCCTCCACGATAAACTGGTACCTGGCCTTGTTCTCCCCGTTGATCCGGATAGCCAGCGTCCGCGTGTCGAACTGGTAGACCTTGTCGATCCAGAGCGGCAGCTTCCCGCGCAACTCGGACGTCATAGCCTTGACGTCAATACCGCTCATGCCCTGTTCGGATGCCATTGTGTAATAACCGGTTAGTTATTAGTTGCCGGAACCTGATAAACGTATAATCACCCGTGAATCAGGGAGAACCAAAGTACATATGGCTTTGAGAACATAGTTATACGACAACTGGTGTTGCGGGATGAGCGAAGGTACTAGAGAAGAGAAGCCGGTTGCAGAAGAAAAGCCGGTCCAGTCAAAGAAGGCCAAGACCAAGGCAGACAAGCAGGCTGAGCATATCAATCGCATCAAGCGGACCCTTGCAGCATCCCTGCTGGGTATCTTTGCCGGGATTATCTCCTATTACCTCGGCGGCGCTCCTGACGCGGCCGGCCTGCAGAACGACGGGTTCCTGGGCTTCATGATCATGCTCGCGTGCATTGTCATCCAGAAGCACATCTTCATCCTCCTGGGTATGGACACCTCCAAGCTCGGCGCCAAGGACTGGTTCTACCAGGGTTTCATGACCTTTGCCTTCTGGTTCATGATCTGGACAATCCTGCTGACTACCATCTGATCTTTTTTTGTGATACGCCATGAGAATAGCCATTGTCCATAAAGATCGCTGCCATTCCCGGAAATGCGGCAGCGAGTGCATCATCTACTGCCCCCGGGTACGGACCGGTGACGAGACGGTCATTCTCGGCGCTGACGGCAAGGCCCAGATCTCCGAGGAACTCTGCGTCGGGTGCGGCATCTGCATCAAGAAGTGCCCGTTCGATGCGATCGATATCGTCAGTCTCCCGGTGGAACTCGATCACCCGACCCACCGGTACGGGAAGAATGGTTTTGCGCTCTACGGGCTCCCCATCCCGGTTGAAGGCAAGGTTACCGGTATTCTCGGTGCCAATGGGATAGGTAAAAGTACGGCTATCAAGATCCTCTCCGGCCAGCTCCGTCCCAATCTCGGGAACTTTGACAATGAAGTGGCATGGGATGAGATCCTCAAGCTGTATGCCGGCACGGAACTCTTCGATTACCTCCAGACCGTATCGAAGAAGACGCTGAAGATTGCCACCAAACCCCAGTATATCGACTATATCCCCAAGGTATTCTCCGGAACCGTGCGTGCGCTCCTTACGACCACGGATGAGCGCGGACGGCTCTCGGAGATCCTTCCGGTTATGAAACTGGAGGCCATCCTCGACCATGACATCGGCACCCTGAGCGGTGGCGAACTCCAGCGGGTTGCCATTGCAGCCTGCCTTGCGCGCAATGCCGATCTCTATTTCCTCGATGAGATCACCCCGTTCCTCGATATCTACCAGCGTATTGCAGCGGCAAAACTTATCCGCGACCTTGCAACGGAGCGCCCCGTTGTCATCGTCGAGCACGACCTGGCAATTCTCGATATGCTGGCCGATACCGTCCATGTCGGGTACGGCAAGCCGGCGGTTTTTGGTATCATCACCCGCCCCAAGGGGGTCCGGGTAGGCATCAACCAGTATCTCGAAGGGTTCCTTGCCGAGGAGAATGTACGGTTCCGCGACACGCAGGTGGTGTTCGAGAAGCGGGCTCATGAGAAGGGCTCCAACCGCGAGGATCTCTTTGTCATACCGGCAATGACCAAGAAGTTCGAGAGTTTCGAACTCACGGTTGGCGGAGGCACAATCCGTGCCGGTGAAGTGCTGGGCGTTGTCGGGGCAAACGGCATGGGGAAGAGCACGTTTGCAAAACTTCTTGCCGGGGATGAGACACCCACGACCGGCACGCTTGACACCACGCTGCGCATCTCTTACAAACCCCAGTATATCAAGGCCGATACTTCGGACAGCGTTGAGATGTACCTGCGCCGGTGCACGACAAAGTTCGATACCTCCCTGTACCAGCACGAGATCATCGAATCACTCACCCTCACCCCGATTCTCCAGTCACCGGTCGATACCCTGAGCGGTGGCGAACTCCAGCGGGTTGCCATCGCCGCGTGCCTCTCCCGGGATGCGGATCTCTACATTCTCGATGAACCCAGCGCCCACCTGGATGTTGAGCAGCGGGTCCGGGTCACGCGGATGATCAAGCGGCATGCCGAGGGAAAGGAAGCAGGGATCATGGTGATCGACCATGATATTTATGTCATCGATATGATCAGCGAGCGGATCCTTGTCTTTGAAGGCGAGCCCGGGGTTCGCGGGACGGCATCAGGCCCGTTCATGATGCGGGACGGCATGAACCGTTTCCTGCATGAACTCGATGTAACCTTCCGCCGTGACCAGAGCGGCCGCCCGCGGATCAACAAGCCCGATTCCTTCCTTGACCGGGAACAGAAATCCATAGGTGAATTCTATTATTATGCGCAGGATGAGGATTGAATAAATCATCTATATTTTAATATTATCCCATGCCATTCTTGCTATATGCGGGGAGAACAGCTTTCAGATGCGATCGTCTATGACAAGCTGCACCTGCTGAAACGGGATTTTTTCGGTTATATCGAACGCCATTCTGTTAAAGTCGATGTGAATCTTCCGGTCTTTTACGGGTATGTCGTATCTGCGCTGGAGAACTCGTTTCCCAATATCCCGAACGATGCCTATGACGAGTTCATCGACAGCATCACGTTCAAAGTACTCGACACCAGCGCGAATGTCACGGATTTTGAGTACGTCAAAAAAGTGATGGCCAATGCCCTCCGGTTCAAGAAGAGGAAAAATGCCGAGATTGGCGTTAATATCGTTGTCGGTCTCAAACTGGTGAAAAACGGCGATTACAGCCATGCACTGGAGTTCCTGAAAAAATATGCCCTGCTCGATGTAAAACTCGGGACTACGGTTGCGTACTGCTATTATACGCTCTCGCTCCGTGAATTCCGGAAGGAGGAGGAGGCATCACGGAATTTCCGCCCGGGCGAGATGGAACTGCTGGCCCGGGAACTGATGCTCAACCTTGCCCGGGAAAAACCCCCCCTCAATGTCTTAAAGCAACTGGAGATCGACGATTCCTCGTTCCTGGAGACGATCTTCTGGAAGATGATCTTCACCGGCCTGGAGTGGTTCTCCAATGAGAAATGGTTTATTGAAGTTGGCCTGAAGAATGCTGCGTTTACGAATGATGCGGCAATGCGGAAACGTCTGCTTAACCTTGGCTCAGAACGGTTTTATACGGACATCAATTTTCTCCGCGAGATGTATTATTTCAAGCTGGAAAACCGCGATGCTGCCGGCGCTGCCGGGATTGTCAACCAGCTGATCAAACAGTATCCCGATGAACTGGAACCTATCTATCTTGGGCTCAAACTCTCGCTGCTCACGACGAAAAAGATCACCTACCACAGTTTCCGCAGGCTGGCGCTGTCCAAAAAGATGCCGGCCCAGATCATCGGGTTGTTTGACTTCACCTTTGAGCTCCTGAACCATGAGAACAAGGAAGCAATCAATAAAATTACTGATTTTGAGGCCGAGTTCCCGCAGTTCCAGTATTATGCGGATACCCTGCGATATATTGCCGGTGATTTCACTCTGAATGACGATGTCCGGATGAGAAAAGCACGGAAGATCCTTCTGGACTCCCTTGAACATTTCTGTTCCATTGAACTGAAAGGCCGGAAATAGGCACTGCTGCGCAGTCCCGTCTTCTTCCCTCCTCCATTTTTATCCCGCTGTTTGGTGTGAAGACGCTATACCGCGATTCGCAATAGACCGGTTTTTGGGATCCTTGATTGCTGGTTACGGAAAACCGGGGCGGATCAGGTTTTTATCAGGCCGATGCCGGATAAAATGGACTGGATTGCCCGCACCAGGGGATCGGTAATCGCAGCAATGCCATCCGGATTCACCGAAGGGGAGGGTGTAGTTGCGGGAACGACATCTTCCCGGAGTGTGGGAATGGCTGGCGGGACCGTGCTGTTACCGGAAGATGCGGGTTCCATAGGGGTTATGGATGCCGCGATCTCGACTGCCACCAGATTCCGTGTTTCTGACTTATCAATGTAATATCCGACATCGGTCGATGTGGAGAACCAGACCCGGCCGGTTGTGTCCATGGATATCCACAGGGTCGCGGAGGATGTGCCGATCCCCTCGAACCGATCCAGGTGGCGGTATATGCTGCCGTGGTCCCAGATATAGATTCCCTGGTCCGTGGCCAGGTACAGTTTCCCATCTGGTGCTGAAGCGAGATCATTGATGGAAGGTTCGGTAACGGCAAGATCCCTGCTTGTCAGGACCGGTGTGAAATTCACCCCGGGTGCGTAGTGCACAACGGTCGAGCCATTAAAGAAAAAGACGCCCCCGTTATAACCACGCCGTACGTGGTCCAGCAGTCCGAACGCGGATTTCGTGTCAGCAATCGATTCAAACCGGATCGGATCATCCTGCGATCGCAGGATCCATAATCCTTCATCCGGTGTCGCGATAAGGGTCGCATTGGCCACATGATCATAAGCCAGGCTGTCCGCTTCGTAAAACCCGGTACCGCCCTCTGTCATGGGCTGGTACCATGTCCACTGGCCATCACGGAACCGATGAATCCCGGAATGCCCGGTTGCAACCCACATATCCTCATTCCAGCGCTGGATATCCGTTATCCGCGTATCCTTGAACATCTGCGGATCGCGCAGGACCTGGTAATACCGGCCATTGTAAATCTGTATGCCTTTGGAACAGCCGATCCAGAGGTTCCCCTCCGGATCATACTCCACTGCCGAAATGTAATCGTCCATGAGCCCTTCAGAGATATTGCTGAGGGTCATGTGCCGCGTTGACCAGGTTCCGTTGTAGGTTGACAAACCAAATGATGTTCCAACCACAACATCCCCGCTGGAATTGGGGATCGTGATCATATCCGTCACTTGCGTGGAATGAATCATCGATGACGTGGGAATAAACAGGGTAATGGAATACGGCACCGGTGTGGGGGTGGGTTCCGGCGTAGAAAGCGACAGCATCTCGACCGTGAAATCGGCAGATACCGGTACGACGAGGGAAAGAGTGACAAGGAGAAGGAGATATACCTTATAATTCGCCGGAAGTGCCATCTGCTCTCCGGACCATGATTTTTCCATTGCTGGCCGGGAGGAAGGTTACGGATCTGCCAACTTTCCCCCCTATCTCTTCCTTGGCAAGTTTTATATTGTGTTCTTTTAAGAGTGCCCTGACTTTGGTGGCATTGCGTTCGCCTATGTTGAGATTCGTGCCGAAATATTCGAACATGCAGGCGCCGCCGGCCATCTTTGCTACCAGGGAGCGGTCCTTACAGCCTAATGCATTGAGCTCTTTGAGGAGAAGAGGAATGGCTGTATCGGCATATTTTCCCGGGCGGTCTTTTCTTCCGGCACTATCGGGAAGCATAATGTGCACCATTGCGCCGACCTTGAGGGTATCATCATACAGCGTGAGTCCGATGCAGGAACCAAGACCTATCGTCATCATCGGGAACGAACCTACACGGTATTCGCCAATACCGATCATTGCTGTCTGTCCGCTCGGTGAAGGTGGTTCGGTCATGATTTTATTTGCATTCATCAGATGCCTTTCATCATGTTTTCCATCAGTTCGACAATTCTTGCCAGTGTTTGGGCCTCCGGAAGCATGATGATGTCGCTGTCGATCTTGTGTTCCTCACAGACAAGTTCCGTGGAGAAGAGGAGAACTTCATCAACTTCCTCACCCATCTGGGCCACCAGCGAGGACATAGCTGCATGTGCCATATCCAGACTGAGCGCCGGAGGTGACGGGAGCATGATGAAGCCGAGCAGTTCGGCAGTTGCATCCAGGAATGCAGAAACCATGATGTTACCCACTTCGAGCAGCGCACTCTCGTCCATCTCGTTCATGGGCCGGTTCATGTCGGTGAGTCCGAGCATGGTGTTGGTGAGCCGGATAGCGGATTCCTTGGAGATATAAAAGATGATGTAACCTCCATGGGGGATCTCGCCCTGGAGTTCGAACGCCACCATGGCGGCGGATTCCTCTCCCATGTAGGTTCCCAGTTCAGAAATATCAATTGCCTTGATCGCTGGGACACTCATCTCGACGGTACTTCCCAGCATCTGGGACAGGGTAGTTGCTGCGTGGGCAGCGCCAATGTTTCCTAGTTCCTGGATTGCATCTGCCTGAATGGTCGATAGTTTCATGATCTTCTCCTACACCATCGTATTGACGTCAAGTACGGGTACCACATCCCCGTCGCCAAGGATGGTCACACCGCTCACTCCTCGCGTGGTTCCGATAAAATGGCTTAAGGGCTTGACCACGACTTCCTGTTGCCCTTCGACAAGATCGACAGGGATACAGCATTTCCGCTTCTGGTATTGGACGACAATAAGGATCTCGCATACGAGCGAAGCCCCGACCATCTCGTTCAGCCAGAAGATCTGGATCACTTCATCGCGCAAGAGGATTGCCTCGCCTTTCCCGATATGATGCGAGTCATCCCGCCTGAAGTTGGCAACCTCGACAATACTGCTGATGGGAATGGCAAGGCGTTTCCCATTGATCTTGACGATCATAACATCGACAATGGCCATTGTCGGGGGAAGCAGGAGTTCAAACCGGCTCCCCTTTCCCGTGGTGGTCTCAACCCGGATGGTGCCTTTCAGGGCCTCGATGGACCTCCGGACAACATCGAGACCAACACCCCGCCCGCTGATATCGGAAATTTTATCCGCGGTGGAGAAGCCGGGCTGGAACAGGAGTTCGATGGCCTCATCAGTGGTCATGATATCCGCGGATTCCTGGGTGACGAGTCCCTTTTCAACCGCTTTCCTCTTGACCTTTTCCACATTGATCCCGGCACCGTCATCGACCAGTTCGATGATGACATTATCCCGGTCCCTGCGGGCTACCAGGCGGACCAGTCCCTTACGCGGTTTGCCGGCCGCTTCCCGTGTCTCGGGAGACTCGATCCCATGATTTACTGCATTCCGGATAAGGTGAAGGAGGGGATCGTTGAGACCGTCCATGACACTCCGGTCCAGTTCGGTCTCGCCACCTTCCATGATGAATTCAACCTCCTTGCTGTCATACTGGGCGACATCGCGGACCACCCGGGGCAGGCGGTTGAATATATGGTTGAGGGGGATCATCCGGATGATCATCATCAGGTTCTGGAGATCGGATACCGACCTGTCGACCATGGCGATAGCCTCATCCATCTCCTTGATGTGGTGCTGCTCGGAGATCTGTTTGAGCCGGCCGCGGTTGATAACCAGGTCCTCGACCAGGTTCATGATATGGTCGAGCTGCGTGATATCGACCCTGAGGTTCTTGATCTCACGGTTTTTGTCAGCTGCAGGAGCACCGGCTGCCGGCTTTTTAGCTAAAGACGCATCCCCGCTCTTCTTTTCCTGTTTTTCTGCCGGTTTGATCTCAACGCTGGCAATTTCCGTGCCAAGCGCAGCAGTCTTCAGTGCATCCTCGCCGGCTTCGCTTGCAATCCGGAGCGTGAGGGATCCGTCGAATTTTCCCTCATCGATGGCTTCCTTTGATGGATTGATGGTGGTAATTGTACCGAGCGCTTCCAGGTTGCCGATGGCAATCATTGCCCGGACGTCTTTCATCGGGCATTCATTTGCCACGGCAATACTGATATCATAGAGGGGGAGATCCCCGGTATCTTCGGTATCGGGGGATACCTCTGCGGACGGAACAACAGCAGCAGCTGGTGCCGTGTTCTCTTTCTTGACCTTTTCACCACCAATATCCAGGAGCATCTGTTTGAGAGCCCGCACCTGCTCGTCGGGATTCAGGGACGATGTATCCCCGCCGCCCTCTACATCATCGATCATCTGCTCCAGAACATCGGAACAGGCAAGAAGCAGGTTTCCGAGTTCCAAGGAGAGATTAGCGGACCCGCTCCGTATCAGCTGGAAGATGTCCTCCATTGCATGGCACAGGCGTTCCATGTCGGCAAAGCCCATAGAAGCTGATGCTCCTTTAAGGGTGTGGACGGAACGGAAGATTTCATCGATTGCATCCTGGTCGGCTCCCTTCTCAATAATGAGGAGGTTCTTGACCAGGTTCTCATGGTTCTCCCGTGACTCTGCAACAAACAGGCCCCGGTAAGCTTCAAATTCGGACATGAGTTCCCTCCATCTGCAAAACCAGCCGTTCGACCTCTTTTGCGATTTTATTCAGCGGCAGGACTTTATCGACTGCATTTTTCTGGATGGCCGAACGAGCCATCCCGTATACCAGGCAATCCCTCTCATCACAGATGATGTTTGTCCCGCCTGCCTGCTTGATAGCATATGCACCTTCTCCGGCATCATTCCCCATACCGCTCAAGATAACCGAGACAATGTTCTTTCCGTAGATATGGGCAGCAGATTCGAATGTTTTGTCAACGGCAGGCCTGACCCCATGGAGAGGTGGCGTGCTGGAGTGAATGACCCTGCCTATCCTCACATTATTTGCATTCATATCCCCGCTGATGACGGTATGGACTCCCGCTTTGGAGAGCAGGATCTTGCCGGTCTCCACGACATCGCCATTCTCTGTCTCTTTCACGGGCATGGATGCAATCCGATCGAACCGTTCTGCGAGTGCGGCAGTAAAGCCGGTTGGCATATGCTGGGTGACCACAACACCGGCGGGAAGGTCCGGAGGGAGCTCTGCCAGAAGGGTATCGAGCATCGGGGGTCCACCGGCAGAGGATCCAATCAGGACCACACGTTCAGCTGCTGCTCTTCCCTCAGAAAGAATCTTATGGGGCTGTGGCTGGACGGGGAGCGTCATCAGGTGTTTGATCTTCGAGACCAGTTCAGCGCCAATATCCCGAACATGGGGGATGTCCTTGGGTTTCAGCATGAAGTCATCGGCACCAAGATGAATGGCCTGCCGGGTCATCTCTGCATCTTTCGAGGTGAGAGAACTCAGCATAATGACTTTCGGGCGACGCTTCTGCTTCTGGAGTTGTTCTAAAACCTGGATGCCGGTCATCTTGGGCATCTCGATGTCAAGGGTAATGAGATCCGGTTTGAGCGCCTGGATTTTGTCCAGTGCATCAAGGCCATTGGATGCAGTTCCCACTACTTCGATCGACGGATCGCCAGTCACCATATCCCGGATGATCGTGCGCATGAACACGGAATCATCAACGATGAGGAGTTTTACCATACGTTGCTTCAGGTTGAAAGGACGTTCTTTACTTCTTCAAGCACTTTCGGGGCCTGGAATGGCTTCACGATATACCCTTTTGCGCCTGTCTTGATGGCCAGTTTCACCATCTGTTCCTGGCCCACTGCCGTGCACATGACAACC
>JBAYMI010000006.1:0-19858 GCA_041663625.1 Methanoregula sp. | reverse complement strand
CCCCGGTGGGCGAGCCGCTCCGACATTGCGGCAAGGAGCGCTGTGTCCGGCGCCCGTCCGTCAAGGCAGTACTGGCCTGCGATCCCGCACATTATGGTAAAGGTGGGTACCGGTGGGTTATAAGCATGTGAGGGGGATGATCAGATCCCGCACGCTGAAATAGTACGGTATCCAAGGACTGTCCATCATGATAATCAGAGGGTGTTTTTATAACCGTTGAGATACGCGAGCTCAAACCCGGGGAATTTTCCCTTGCCGAGAAGCTCTGGGAGGAGTACCGCGACCAGAAGGCGGACAAGGCGACCGAGCGGATATTCGGCGTCTTTGAGGACGGCCACCTTGCTGCAACCGCCCGGCATACCGTCCACCCGGACGGGGTGGAGATGGACTGCGTCTTTGCGTCAGAGAACTATCGCGGGAAAGGGTACGCAAGAAAAGCGGTGGAAGCCCTCATTGCGGCCTGCGACTCGGAACAGATCTATATCCACTCAACGCTGGTTTTAATCCCGTTTTACAAGACGTTCGGGTTCGTCCCGATCCCGGAGGACAAGCTCCCGCGGACGATCCGGGAACGGTTCCTCTTCTGCTTCGGGGAGATGGCGGGGTGCAATGTCTGCCCGATGACACGGGATCCGAAAGCGGGCGGATCGTAAACTCCCGTTTTGTTAAGAAAATGAAGGGGCAGGGGATGGTTTCCCTGCCCGGATGGTTCTTTTTCGTTACTTCCGGTTGGTGTCTCCCGATCCGATGTGGTCGAGCACCCGGTCCCAGATGACGAGGAGTCCCGGGATGATCACGTAGGCGAGCAGGCCGGCCCCGAGGAATGCCCCGGTGATGATGAGTTCATTGTCCATGGTACTCACCTCAGGCCAGCGCCGCTACGGTGTCTGCCCAGGTCTCGACCCTGCTCCGGATCGCCTCGTCCGAGAACGAGGTGAGGGTTACCTGGTCCCGGCTGAAGTTGACGAAGTAGATCTCGCCGTTGGCATCGTGGCATTTCAGGGACGCTGCATACTTCTCGTTCGCCAGGTCCCGGACCGGTGTACCGCCAAGGGCGGTTGCTATTGCCGTGTCGGCAACGATCAGGCTGGCGGTGCTCGTGAATGACGCGATTGTCGGTGCACGGACCGTAGTGACTGCAATGGTCTTTGCATCGGAGTCCTGGTACACGACCCGTACCGTGTATCCCTGTTTGCTGCGTTCTACCGGGTTGTGGTTCACTCCCTGTGCGTTGTAGGCAACGCACTGGAAGGGGTTGTTCGTGATGACGCCCTGGACAAGGTTGTCGAAGGTAGTCACATCTGCGAGCGGGGCCGCGAGCTTGCGGACCGCGCTCTTCGTGGTTGTGCTTGTGGTAAAGTCTGCCATGTTTTTCCTTCTTTGTTTCTGTTTTTCCTTTGTCTCGGGGCGCCCTTTGACATACAGCATTGGCTATGGGGATATAACGGGTAATTCCGGGGGTATCAATCCGGAGCAGATTATTTGCCGGAATCGAAATTCACGCAGTTCGGCGCGGATTGGCATTGATCGGAACTGGAATAGCAACAGAAATTATTTAAAAAGTGATACGGATCTGACGCTCTTGGGGGCTGAAGCTCCCGCCGCGTGGGCATCCCCCGGTTACGATGCCTCTGTATTACTGGTTCGCAACTGGGATGAGATATCTGAACAGGTAATACCGAAGAATCCTAAGCGCCCACGCCCCCTTGGGGGCGGGATGGCGCAAGGGGGTCAATCAATCGCGAAGGAAGTAAATTGCATAAAAAAAGGAGAAGATTATTCCAGCGACTTCGGGAAGTCGAGGTCGTATCGGAGACCGCCCGGGTACACCAGGTAATATCGCCAGCCGCAGGCCGGTGAGTAGACCCAGATCATAATTCTGTCCTTAACTTTCCCTGCCAGAGCACAGAGGTAGTCCACCTTCAGGGAATAGATCTCACGGAGCCTGACCGCAGAAGGTACAGGCAGACGTGAGCGGAGGGCGCAGACAAGGAGCGAACCGCTGCTCCTCAGCCCGATAAGATTGATAGGAATCCCGGGCTCGCTCAGCCGTACGGGAAGATACGCGTATGTCCTGAGTATCTCCATTGCCTCGAATACCAACGGATTGCTCCGTGTCCGACCCGGTTGTGCGTTCTCCACCATCACATTCAATGGGGAATGGATGATGACGCTGGTTTCCGTTTTTTTCTGGAGGGACCCTGCAGGATTCCGATGTTGTACCTGCAGAGTAGTCTTCTGTTCGGCCTTCTTTCCCCTCACGGAGGGTGTCCTTGTTGTTCCCATCCGGGAGACACTGCGAGGCCTCCCGGCAGTCTTTTTCATTGTGGTCAAAGAATCACTCCTTTTCTCATTCCATCGTATGCTCCGGCAGTCCCTTCGTACCGGGATGCATATTCCCGAATCTGTCAAGGGCACCTGCCCGGAGTTTCATGGCACGATGGCTACTTTCCCACAATACCCGGAGAAGCACAACACGGACACCAGTCAATGCCACATCCAAACACCATGACGCGGAGAGGAGAAATCCATCCCGTCATCCCGGCTTTTGTCAGTGTGCAGACTTCGTGCGGTACTTGTGATTATTCTCTTGTATCAAAGAAATTGTATAAATAATACTAGGATGATGGAGGTTAGATGGAAGCGGGGTTTACGACAGAGAGAGAATGAGACTGGTGCAAGACCGGGGATTGGGACACGGATAAGTGAGGGCAATGATTGGTTTGTCTGAAGATTCTGAATGATGATTTATGTTTGATGACACAAATCGACATGAGCTATTTGTGTTTTAGATCCGCATGAGAAATAATATATGCAATGATATATTCACTATTATTGAAGATGAACCAAGTTCCAGTTTCTTTGAAAAAATAAGAATGTCTTTAAATAATATTCTATTAACGCACCTTGCATATGAAGAGATGAAAATACATAAACACATTTTAAAATTGTTTTTACAATAAACAAAAACTATTTACACTCAACAGTTAATTACATTGTATGAGTCTCAACGGATCACTCCCCATGTGGGTCGAAAAAGGATACACGACCCTCTGGGCTCACTATACCAGCGAGGCATTCCGCCTCGATGATGCAATAAAAATTCTCGGCGAAGTTGAACATGACACTCCGGAAAAAGTCCCGGTTCTCCTCTCACGGCTTCGAAGAGCTGGGATGCTTACCGTAACTTCCGATACAACCGATGCCCGAAAGAAGATCTATACCTTGGTAAGCAAGGACGCTATGGTCACAGAAATTTTTGACCTCAATAACAATACCCTGACCCGGAGCGATCTTGAATCCCTTCTGAAACGTGCTGCCGATATCATCAGGACCCGGGTTGACTACAAATTCATCCTTCTGCCCCTCTTTCTCAAGCGCATCAGTGACAAGTGGGAGATGGAATACGAAGCGGCAAAAGAAGAGGCCCTTCACGATGGGTATACTGAACTCGAAGCCGAGGCCGAAGCCAAGCGGGCAATGTATCATGACTTCGATCTGCCGGAGGATTACCTGTGGGAGAACCTCAGGGCGGAAGTAAACAAACTCCCTGAGGTCTTCTCAAAAGCTCTCAAGGAGATCGCTGAGAGAAATCCCGAACTTCGCGATGTCCTTGATACCGTCGATTTCATTGAGTTTGCCAAGAGCCAGGAAAATGGCGAGATTCTCCGACAGCTGGTTGAGCTCTTCAGCGAGAAGAAACTCCACCACGTCTCCCCGGATGTTCTTGGGGATGCATACGAATGGATTCTCCGGTATTTCGCACCCCAGAAGGCCAAGGAGGGTGAAGTATACACCCCCCGTGAGGTCATCCGGCTCTTAATTGAGATACTCGATCCCAAACCTGGTGAGAGTGTGTATGATCCGGCATCGGCCTCAAACGGGATGCTCATCGCTTCGTATACCCATGTCAAGCAGCATTTTGGTCCGGATGCCGTCAAACAGATCTTTCTCTATGGGCAGGAGGCAAACGCCAAGACCCTCGCATATGGCCGGATGAACATGTACATCCACGATATCCGGAACGTACAGCTTGCCTATGGGGATACCCTCCTCTACCCCAAGTTCAAGGATGGCGAAGCGATCCGGCAGTTCGATGTTGTGGTGGCAAACCCCCCTTGGAACCAGGACATGTATGATGAGAACCAGTTGAAGAAAGGGGAGTTCTGGAAGCAGCGGTTCTCGTACGGGTTCCCGAACCGGCAATCCGCCGACTGGGCCTGGATCCAGCACATGCTTGCCTCGGCGAAGAGTGGCAATGGCCGTGTCGGTGTTGTGATCGACAACGGGTGTCTGTTCCGTGGTGGCAAGGAGAAGGCGATCCGTCAGCAGATCCTTGAAGCCGACCTGCTGGAGTGCATCATCCTGACGCCGGAGAAACTCTTCTACAACACCGGCGCACCCGGAGCCTTGCTCTTCTTCGGGAAGAACAAGCCATCCGGTCACCGGAACAAGGTGCTCATCATCAATGCGGCGCTGGAGTTTGGCAAGCATCCCGATGTGCGTAAGCTGAACATCATCACTGACAAGAACATCGAACGGATTGTTGGTGTGACTAACTCATGGGAGGAGATTGAGGGTTTCTCCAAGGTTGTGTCGCTTGCTGAGCTTGAGAAGAACGACTTCAACCTGAACGTGACCCTGTACGTCTCGCCCCAGAAGGATGTCGAGGAGGTTGATATTCCCGCGACATGGGCCGCGATTCAGGATGTGGAGAAGGAACTCCGCACGGTCGATGAACAGATAGCCGGGCATCTGAAGGAGATTGGGTACGGGGGGAGTAGTTGATGGCGGAAGAAAATTTACCAGAGATATATGATGCTCAACGGGCAGCATCTGAATTCTTGATATACCAGACGGAAGAGGGGGAACCCAGAGTACAGGTCCGTCTCTTTGAACGATCCGTGTGGTTAACCCAACGAATGATAGCAGATCTCTTCCAAAAATCTGTCAAGACCATCAATGAGCATATCACCAACATTTACGATGAAAAAGAGCTCGACCCCTCCTCAACTATCCGGAAATTCCAGATAGTTCAAACTGAAGGGGTACGGCAGGTTGAGCGGCTTATTGACTTTTATAATCTCGATGTCATCATTGCAATTGGTTATCGTGTCCGCTCCCATCGCGGCACCCAGTTCCGCCAGTGGGCAACCCAGCGCCTCAGTGAATATGTGGTGAAAGGGTTTGTTCTCGACGATGAACGACTCAAAGAGGGTAAGAATATCGGTGAGGATTATTTCGATGAGCTTCTTGAGCGCATCCGGGATATTCGGGCATCTGAACGCAGGTTCTACCAGAAGATCACGGATATTTACGCCACCAGTATCGATTACACTCTTCACGACCCGATGACACAGGACTTTTTCAAGACCGTCCAGAATAAAATGCACTGGGCAATTCATGGGCATACGGCTGCTGAGTTGATCGCGGAGCGAGCCAATGCAAATAAACCGCATATGGGGTTAACAACGTGGAAACATGCACCAAAAAGCAAGATTCACAAAACAGATGTAACCGTTGCTAAAAATTATCTCTCAGAGGAGGAGATCTCCACACTTAACCTGATCGTCAACCAGTATCTTGATTTTGCTGAACTCCAGGCCCGCCAGCGGAAATCCATGACCATGAAGGATTGGATCGTAAAACTGGATGCCTTCCTAAAACTGAATGACCGTGAGATCCTCCAGACTGCCGGACTGATCTCAGCGGAAAGAGCACATCAAAAAGCGGAAGCGGAATTCGAACGCTACGAAGAACAACGGCGGTTAAGGGAATCCACTGAGCCAACCAGCGACTTTGATCATATGATTGAAGAAGTCAAGGCGCTCCCCAAAGGGAAATCTCCGAAGAAGAACGGTGATTCTGCATGAGCGGGATCCCGTTAGTACCGGCAACTATCTGGAAATTCCAGATAGTTCGTTTTGGGGAACATGTGAGAGGCAACTATCTGGTAATTCCGGATAGTTCATCGACTATTGAAAATACCGGAAAAGATTTTAATTCTGCCGGAATCGCAAACGGGGCGATTTTAGATCGTATTGTTGACGCCAGCAAAACGATACGTGACTTTGTGATGATCACTGGAGGGATGAGCCATGCCATCACCTGATGAAGTGATCCCGGTCGCCTTCGCTCTGCACCACTCCCCCAGAAGATACGCTCTTCTCGTCGGTTCC
Source organism: Methanoregula sp. (assembly GCA_041663625.1). GTDB lineage: Archaea > Halobacteriota > Methanomicrobia > Methanomicrobiales > Methanospirillaceae > Methanoregula. Next base: position 13,679 of record JBAYMI010000006.1, on the reverse strand, counting down.
GGAATATCCCGGGATACCGGGATCTTCACAGCTGGGGAAATTACTGATGATCTCATCCGAAAGGTTGCTGGGAAAAAAATAAAACCCGGTCAGAAGCCGCAGGACTGGTATAAAGAAGCACATGAGGGTAGAGCACCAACATTTACGAGCCTTTTTGATGAACTTGCAAAGTCAAAAGATGACCGTACTGCAATCCTTCGACCCTACTTTGAACCTGAAGATAAAGATGGGAAACCGCTGAAGATTGAACCAACATCTGCTCATATGAGTATTGCCCGGCTTGTGAGAGATGGCATCATCAGTATGATCATCACCACGAATTTTGATCCTCTGCTCGAAGAAGCCATTAAAAAAGAAACCGGGAAAACGCCGGTCGTTATCACTCATGAAAGTGACCCCCGGTTAATGGAGGTTGCCGGTGATCAGTGCCGCATTGTGATGGTGAATGGGAAGTATCCCTCGACAGATTTGAAACTGACCCCCGAAGATCTTGCAAGTTACGATGCCAATCTTGCAGACTATCTCAATCGTATCTTTTCGGAATATGGCCTTGTGGTCTGTGGGTGGTCTGGGGAACATGACAAGGGTCTGGTGAAGATCCTCACTGATGATAGAGTACGGAGATTTGCCCTTTTCTGGTGCAGTCGTGATGCTCCTGAAAAGATACCGGAGAATATTGGCAAGAAATTGCATCTCTCAACCATAGGTATCAGAACAGCGAATGAGTTTTTTGCGGATCTGGAGTCGCGGATTGATCTTCTCCATCGCCACGAAAGAACTACCTCACTTACCGTTGAAAGTGCCATTAAAAAAGTCAAAGATGCCCTGAGAGATCCGAGACCGGAATTGATGCTTTCGGATCTACTCAATGATGAAATTGATCGTGTTCTTGCAGAAGTAAATCGTGAAGATGTAATTCCTCTTGGAAATGTCAATGGAAAAGAGTGCTTTAAAAAACGTTTAGAAGAACTTGAACAGGTCTCAGCTCCTCTTATCGCGATGATAGCAACTCTGACTTATTATGATAATGGGGTGCATTCCGATTTGATCACGGAAACGATTGATCGGTTGATAAATATTCCCGAAATTGAAAACTCTTTGGGAACTCGACAAATTTCTGGTATCAATGGCATCATTAGCGGGACAAATTATCTTGACTGCTTTCAGAGACTTCGCTATTATCCAGCGTTACTCGTTATTTATGCATCAGGTATCACAGCGACACGTAGAGGTAATTTCAACAGCCTCGCGGCAGTTCTTGAAAGACCCCGTATACAGCATTTTGATTATCTCACATCCAGTGTAACCCCATTTTTTGACAAAGTAAATATCTGGTATGTACTTCTTTGCGTTCGTGATTGGATGTTGGAATTTCACAAAAAAGAAACCGGGAAATCGGGGAATTTTCATGATTACTTATTAATGATTGTTCAGGGAATTATCAGTACATTAGTTCCAAACGAGTATACCTTTGAAGCGTCATTTGACTCATTTGAATATCTCTATGGTCTTTCATACATGAGTCTCTCTGGAAGAGAACCTTCGAAGAATTATCCTCTCTCCTCAAGATTGATAACATTATATCAGGGGCCATATTTTGATGATGCAAGATGGATTGGGCTCCGTGAATCGGCAAGAAAAATCTCTGTACAAATACCAAATCCTGTCCGTCTTTATTTTTCGGAGATTGCACCAAAACTCCAAGGATCGACATTTTTCAACGGCGACCTCAAGAAATTCGAACGATGCAACCGAAAATATTGTGAGTTTTTTTGTATTGAACCCGTCCATACTGGAATTGATTTAAGTAACCAAGGGCGGGTGCTTTAGTGATGACCCAGCAGATCAGTTTGAAAGGGGTATCCGCATGATATCAGCGCAACAAATGAAAGCCAAAATGCCAGAAGGATGGGATATTGCATCATTATGTGAAGTCGTTGATATCAATCCCGAATCCCGCGATCCCACTCAAAATCCAATTGAAAAATTCTCCTATATCGATATTGATGCTGTTGAAAATGGGTCTGGAAAAATCGGCATAGTAAAGGTGCTAAGCGGAAAAGATGCACCTTCGCGAGCTCGCCGGGTTGTCCGAACTGATGATGTAATTATGTCGGAGGTACGTCCGTATCTCAAAGCATTTGCCCTTGTTCCAAAAAAACTGAATAACCAGATCTGCTCCACAGGATTCGCAGTCCTGCGAAGCAAAGGTACCGTTGATCCAAAATATTTACTTAACACTCTTTTTTTAAATGAGGTCATTGATCAGTGCAATCGCATGATGGTTGGCGCTCAATATCCCGCCCTTAATGACTCACAAGTAAAAAAGATCCAAATCCAAATCCCCCCTCTCCCCGAACAGCGCCACATCGCCTCTATCCTCACAACCGTTGACGACGCCATCCAGCGCTCGCAGCAGGCAGCTGCGGAGACAGAGCGCCTCAAGGCGGGCGTGATGCACGAGCTTATGACGAAGGGCATCGGGCATACGGAGTTCCGCGAGGATCCGATATTTGGACGTGTACCAAAAGAGTGGGCTGTAAAGAAATTAGGAGAGATTTCCGATATTGTATCCGGGGGAACGCCTAGTCGAACTGAAAAGAAATTTTGGAATGGAAATATCCCGTGGATAAAAACGGGAGAAATTAATTACAACATTATCAACAGTACCGAAGAAAAAATTACTCAAGCCGGTTTAGAAAACTCTGCTGCACGGATCATTCCAAAAGGCACTTTGTTAATGGCGTTATATGGCCAAGGTGTCACTCGTGGAAGAGTAGCCATTACAGGAATTGAAGCAACAATCAATCAAGCTTGTGCAGCAATAATGTTCAAAGAGAACGTATATATGAAATTTATTTTTTACTTCCTCTCAGGTCAATACGAATCTATGAGATCTTTGAGTGGTGGATCAAATCAGAATAACCTGAATATCCCCTTAATCAAATCAGTTCCACTTTCTATTCCTCCACTTGCAGAACAACAACAAATCGCTACTATCCTTTCAACCATAGATCGCAAACTCACCCTCCAGCGCCAGCGCACCGTCCACTACGAACGCTTGAAGCAGGGCCTGATGAATGAACTGCTGACCGGCAAACGCAGGGTGATGGTGACGTGAGATGAAATCCCTCGAAGCCATTCTTGTCGAAACCCCCCTCATCGAGAAGCTCCAGGCAAACGGCTGGACGCTCACGGCCTCCGACAAGCTGGAGCGCGAGAGTTACCGGGAGCCCCTTCTCGTCAACCCGCTCATCCGCGCCATCAAGAAGATTAACAAGGACATCTGTATCGTGGAGAAGGAGATCTGGCTCGCGGTCCGGGAACTACAGAGCCGGGGGACCGGCATAGAGAATGCCCGGCAGATCCTCCAGTTCATGAAGAACGGGATACCGGTCCGTTTCGAGAAGACCCGGACCGTGGAATACATCCGGCTCTTCGATTACGACACGCTGGAGAACAACGAATTCATTGTGTCCAGGCAGGTCATCCATGAAGGAGGGACGGGACAGGTCATCCGCAATGACATCCTCCTGTACATCAACGGGATACCCCTCGTAAACATCGAATGCAAGGATCCGGCCAGCCTTGCCGAGGACTGGCATACGGCATATGCCCAGATAAAGAAGTATGAGGATACCGTTCCCGAGCTCTACAAGTATGTCCAGATCGGGATGGCTGCCGAGCAGATTGTGAAGTTCTTTCCCATCGTCCCATGGCAGGATGAGGTAAAGACCGATGAGTGGAAGATCGGGGGGATGGAGCCGCAGGATGCAGCGATCGCGATGCTCCAGCCGGAGTGCCTGCTCGACATTCTCCGGTACTTCCTCTTCATGCGCCGGGAGATGGGAGAGGACACCAAGGTTCTGCCCCGGTTCATCCAGTACCGCGCGGCAAACAAGGTGGTCGGCCGGGTCCTCGACAACCTTGCCGGGAAGACCACGAAGAACCGGGGGCTCATCTGGCACTGGCAGGGATCGGGCAAGACGCTCACGATGATCTTTGCCGCCAACAAGCTCTATCACCAGCCCGTCATGGAGAACCCATCGATCTTCTTCATCGTAGACCGGATCGATCTCGAAGACCAGCTCTACGAGGAGTATACAGCGCTCACTATCAAACCCCCAGAGATCATCGGGAATATCGGGGAACTCAAACGGGTGATTGCTGCCGATCAGGGAAAGGGCCGGCGGGGCATCATGATCACCCTGATCCACAAGTTCCGGCCCGAGGAACTGAACGGGCTCCAGAAAGAACTGGAGAAACTGCCGGGTGAGAATGTCACGACCCGGAAGAACATCGTTGCGTTCATCGATGAAGGCCATCGCTCGCAGTACGGCCTGATGGCAGCCCAGATGAGGGATGGCATCTTCAAGAACGGGTTCTTCTTTGCCCTGACCGGGACACCGGTCAGCCGGATCGGGAAGGACACCTATTCCGAGTTCAGTTACCCGGAAGACGGGGAACTGTACCTTGACCGGTACTTCATCCGTGAGTCAATCGAGGATGGCTTCACGGTGAAGATTGCGTACCAGCCCCGCCTCGAAAAAGAGTCTGACATCCACCTCAACCGGGAACTGCTCCAGGTCTTCCTTGAAACCGAACTCGAAGAGATCCCGGACATCTACCGGCACCCTGTTGAAGAAGGAGTCAAGAAACGGCTCAATATCATCAAGGTCTATCTTGAAAATCCCAAGCGGATCGAGAAGATCGCAAAAGATATTGCCGCCCATTTCCTGGAAAATGTCGATGGCCGGTACAAGGCAATGGTTGTGGGCGTCAGTCGTCGGGCATGCAGCCTGTACAAACAGGAACTCGACAAGCTCCTGCCACCGGAATATTCTGCGGTCGTCATGACCTACCAGGCGGATGAACGCGATTCCCTGATCGCATCCTACAAGGATGGGGTCATGGAGGCAAATCCCGGGTACAGCACAGAGGATATCAATGACAGGATCCGGGAACAGTTCAAAGAAGAGGATAACCCCCGGATCCTGATCGTCACCGACAAGCTCCTCACCGGCTTCGATGCCCCGATCCTCCAGACGATGTATCTCGACAAGCCGCTCAGGGAGCACCGTCTCCTCCAGGCCATTGCCCGGACGAACCGGCCGTACAAGGGTGTCAAAGAGGCGGGGCTCATCATCGATTACGTTGGCATTCTGAAGGACATCAGAAAAGCCCTTGAAAAATACAATGAGATCGATATCTCCGGTGCTCTGTTCTCAACAGAGGAGATTGTACAGGATTTTGTATCCCTGATGAACAAGCTTGCCGGCATGTTCACCGGAATAAAAATCGGGTCCTATAACAAGACAACATTCCTGTCAGCCATCGAACTCCTCACCGGTGATGAGTCTGTTGCTGAAGATTTTGTTGATATATACCGCGAGATGCGCCGGACGTTCGAATTCCTAGGGCCTGACAAGATCAAACTTGAATATTTTGAACAGTACAAGTGGTTCTCCGAAGTATACTCCTACTATATTCGGATGGCGCTTCGGGATCAGCCCGATTACACAACCCATGTCCAGAAATATTTTGAAAAGACGGTAAGGTATGTCCATAAAACAACCGATATCCAGATGGTTGAGAACAACCTGCCCGTGATTGAGTTTGGGCCGGAATACCTCAGGATGCTTGAAGAAAAGGTCGTTGACAAACGGGAAAAAGCGGCAAACATCGTTTTCACCCTCAACCGGTTTATCCTCGTTGATCGGCACCAGACGCCGGTGAATGAATCGCTCCTTGAACGGGTTGAAAAGATCATACAGGCATGGAAAGAAAAATCCAAGGACTATGAGGCCATTTACCGTGATGGTGCTGCGATCATTCGGGAGATGCAGCAGCTGAATGCCCGGCGGATTCACCTTGCGCTATCAGAACTGGAATACTCGATCTTTTTGAAGATTGAGAAACTGTGGGGAGATGATCCGGATCTCCTCGGGGACATCCACACGTTATCCGAAGACCTTAAAAAATCCATGTTCCCTGGCTGGATCTCGCAGGTGAGTGCGAAGAAGGGTATTGAACAGGATATCCGAAGGTTTACCCGACGGTATGGGAAACAACGCGGAAAGACTGTTGAGGAGATTGACGAGCTCTACCTCCAGCTGATTGAGAGCGTGAAAAATTATGCTGGCTCAACCTGAAGCCGTTCATCTCCCGTATACCGTCTCTCACAGGAATGTGAAACATCCGCGGCTGGAGTTCCGGACCGGGACGCTGCTTGTCGTGTTGCCTCATGGACAGGATGAGAAGCGGGTATTGAATAAACACCGGCAATGGATTGATCGGAAATATCAGTTCATCCATGATGTGATTGACACATCGGCCACTCTCACGCTTGAATCCCGAACCAGGGAAGAGTTAAGAGCGCTTGTCAAGGAATCGATCAAAAAATATTCAGAAGAACTTGGGTGCGCTCCGGATCATCTTTTTATAAAAAAAATGTGCACCAAATGGGCAAGCTGCAGTAGGAAGGGAAACCTGACAATAAATTCCCTGGGGCAGTACCTTCCCGATGATCTCGTTGAGTATGTTGTATTCCATGAGATGGTGCATTTGATTAATCCAAATCATGATCAACAGTTCTGGAAATGCATCCGGAAAAAATTCAACAATACTTCAGAGATTGAAAAAAGTCTCTGTACATACTGGTTTCGGATTCAAAAGGTATCATAATCTGATTTTTCCGTTTTCTGTTATCGAACTAAAAAATGAGCCTGCTGCGCTTGATTATTCTGGCACGGTTTTTCGCTCAGACCCTGCCCAAAAAATTTCAGCCACCCCCCAAGCCCCCGCTCAAAACCCGCGAGCCGATCAACCAGACCCTGCGTAAAAATTTTCAATCAGACTCTGCCCGGAAAATTTTGAGCAGACCTTACCTGCAAAAAGTTAAACTGATCTGCCTGGATCAAAAACCAGAAAATTGTCTTCACGTCGCAGGAAAAACCGGGAAATGAACCAGACCTTGCGTGAAAATTTTCAGGCAGACCTTGCTTGAAGTGCTTGCAAGCAGACCCTGCGTGAAATTTTTTAACCGGACCTTGCTCAAAAAATTTCAGGCACCCCCTCAGACCCTGCTCAAAATCCGCGAGCCGATCAACCGGACCCTGCTTAAAAATTTTTTATGCAGACAAAATCAGCGGGTGTTCAATGTGCTATGAGGATTTCAACAGAGCCTCGTATTAGATAAAAGCCTCCACTGAAGAAACTACTAAATTAGTAGATTTTAGTAGTTGAGAACGGTTCGAAAAAGAGCTGAAACGTATAGAAAAATTTTCGGATTTCTTCAGGTTCTTTTATTCGCTTTCTTTCCCTTTCCGGCCTTTTTCTTCCCGGTCCCGAACAGCTCGTTCACCATCTTGACAGCGCACAGATCCCCGCACATCGAACAGGTCTCTGTCGCACCATCCCGCTCGTGGATCTCCCGGGCATGGTCGCCATAGAGAGCGAGTCTGAACTGTTCGTCCCAGTCCAGCTCATGCCGGGCCTCCGCCATCCGCACCTCGCGCTCCATCCGGAACCCTTCGGGCCTGCGGACGGTATCGCCGACATGCGCCGCGATCTTCGCTACCCGGGTGCCCTCGATGATATCCGCAACATCCGGCAAGGCAAGGTGCTCGCTCGGCGAGACCATGCAGAGGAAGTCGGCGCCGTTCTGGCAGGCCGCAGCCCCGCCGATGGCCGCGACAACGTGGTCGTAGCCGGGCGCAATGTCGGTGACGAGGGGGCCGAGCAGGTAGAGCGGGGCGTGGCTGGTGATCTCCTTGATCATCTTCACGTTGTAGCCCACCTGGTCGAGGGGCATGTGGCCGGGGCCCTCGATCATCCGCTGGACACCGGCTGCCTGTGCCTTCCTGGCAAGCAGGCCGAGGGTATTGTACTCCACGGATTTTGCCAGTTTCTCCGCGTCCTGCAGGCAGCCGGGCCGCATCCCGTCGCCGAGGCTGACCGTGACATCGAATTCCTTCAGGATCTCCAGCAGGTAATCGTATTCGGCATAGAGCGGGTTCTCCTCCTCCCGCTGCATCATCATCGCGCAGTGGAACGACCCGCCCCGGCTCACCACGCCCATGAGGCGCGGATCGGCTTTGAGGGCTTCAAGCGCCTGCCGGTTCACCCCGCAGTGGAGGGTCAGGAAGTCCACGCCCTGCCGGCAGTGCTCCCGGATCACCTTAAAGAGCAGGTCGGGCGTGACATCGACCGCATTGCCCGCACGGCGCACCGCCTCGTACACCGGGACCGTGCCGACCGTTGTGTCGAGTTTGAGGATCTTCTTCCGGATTGCGACCAGGTCCCCGCCGGTCGAGAGGTCCATGAGAGCATCCGCGCCATTGTCGAGCGCTGCCTGCGCCTTCTTCATCTCAAGGGCCGGGTCACAGCGGGAGCCCGATGTCCCGATATTGATATTGATCTTGACCGTGCAGCCTTCGCCAATCGCACACGCCCGGTGTTTCCGGCCCGGGTTCTTCGGGATCACGATCCGTCCGTCAACAATACCCCGGGCAAGCCGTGCCGGTTCCATTCCTTCCGCCCGTGCAACTGCCTCCAGTTCTTTGGGAAGTCTTTTTTTGCACCTGCGGATGAGCGAGTCCATAAGAAACATCTGTTTTGAGTCCTTATTATTGTGCATGCAGGTCGAGTGGCTGTACAGTGGCGATCCGTGGGCGAATGCCTATGTTGTGGGAAATATCCTGGTGGACGCGGGGGTCATGCCCATGGAGGTAGCGCCGTACAAGGAGCAGATCGAGACGATTGTCCTGACGCACTGCCACTTCGACCATACCGCGAGGGTAAAGGAGATCGCCCACATGTGCAAGGCAAAGGTCGCCATCCACACGGTGGACGCCCTCGGCCTCCTGGAGGATACACGGTCCCTGTCCATGCACTTCGGGGCCCGGTCACCGGGTATTATCCCCGATGTAAAACTCAAGGACGGGGATACGATTGGCGACTTCGTTGTCATCCACACCCCGGGACACACACCGGGCTGTATCTGCCTGTACTCGGAGAAGGACCGGGTGCTCATTTCCGGCGACACGGTCTTTGCGGACGGATACTTCGGGCGCTACGATTTCCCTCTCGGGAGCAGGACCGATCTCGCCCGATCCCTCGAACGGCTTTCTACACTCGATGTTGAAGGCCTGTATGCCGGCCACGGTGAGCCTACGGAAGAGAACGGCAGCCGGTGCATCGCGGCGGCACTCGGGCTGATGAAGAGCGGGTATGGATAAGGGCATCTACTGTCTTGTTTTTTGGAACCCGGCCTGCACAATAAAGATCGGGGCGCTCGGGCCGGTCACGTTCCGTGAGGGCTGGCATATTTATGTCGGCTCGGCGCTCGGGAGCGGGGGGCTCGCCCGGCTCGGTCGCCATGTCAGCCTCTCCCGGGCAAAGGACAAGAAACCGAAGTGGCATATCGATTACCTCTCCGTCTCCACGCGCTTCTCGCTCCACACTACCATCCATGCCCTGACGGAAGAGCGGCTCGAGTGCCGGCTCGCTCAGGCACTCGGGGACCCGTCCGTTCCCTCATTCGGGTGCAGCGACTGCCGGTGCCCCTCCCATCTCTTCTGGAGGGGGCGCGACCCGCACAAGGAGATCACGAAAACCTTCCGCAGGCTCGGGCTCGCGCCGGTCACCACAACTATCATGAGCCCGTAGTGCTGTAAGGGTAATATATGAAGGTCCTGGGCATATCGGGGAGCATGCGCAAGAAGGGGAATACCGCAGAGCTGGTCGGGACCATCCTCGGGCGCTGCGAAGAGGGAGGAGTGCGGACAGAGTTCATCTCGCTCGCCGGCAGGAAGATCCTGCCCTGCCTTGGCTGCGAGAAGTGCAAGGAGAAGAAGTGGTGCATCATCGAGAACGATGACTGGGATGAGGTGATGCAGAAGGTGATGAAGTGCGATGTCCTTGTCATCGGGTCGCCGACCTATTACTATGATGTGGGCGGCCAGGTCAAGAACTTCATAGACCGCACCTATTCCCTGTACCACGACCGCAAGCTTGCGGGCAAGAAAGGCGTTGCGGTTGCCGTCCATGCAAATAAGGGGGCGAGCCGCACGATCCAGACGCTCGAGGGCTTCCTCTCCACTCACGAATTCGCTTCGCTCGGGTCGGTGAAAGGCCAGGGATATCACGAGGGCGACGTGCTGAAGGATGAGGATGCGATGAAAAAAGCGCGGAAGATCGGGGACAAGATCGTCCGCCTCTTAAAACCCCACCACGATTAGGTATTATCAATACCCGTATTTTTTCCCGGTCATTACGGTTATCACAATTTTCATCACGCAGACGCTGTCAAGCTCCTGGTCCGTGAAGGAATGTTCTCCTGCCCCGTAATGCTGCAGGATGCAGTCGAGGCCTTTTCTCTTTTCATTGTTATCGTCAACAACCCGTGCATCCCCGTTGCAGATGACACTTTTGTACCGGAATTCCCAGCGGCAGGGTTTCTCATCCGGCAGAGGGCCGCCACTCACATCCACCTCGACGCAGCAATGAGGGTTCCTGGTGAGCAGCCCGATCTTCTTTCCCCCATGAGCGGAATGGATCCAGATCGCATTGTCCATGAAACCGAAACAGAGCGGGATGAGATAGGGTTCGTCGCCATCGGTCATCGCTATCCGGCACACGGTCGCCTCGGTTAGGATCGCGGCCATCTCGGCCGGATCAAGGATCTCCCGGTCTTTTCTTCGCATCATTTCACCATGGTAGTGGATGCACCTGTATCATAAAAGGAGACCGGTGCAGGGCATCAGATCAGCTCGTAGAGCGTGGTGCGCCGGGCAAGAGTCCGCCCGAGATCCTCTGCTATCCGCTGCATCTCATTCGGGTCGAGGTAATCGGTATTGGTTGCCCCGGCCCCCTTGGAGATGCTCTCCTCGAAGACCGTGCCCCCGAGATCATTGGCCCCGGCAATTAAGCCCAGCTGGGCCATCTTGATCCCTTCCTTCACCCACGATACCTGGATGTTTTTGAAATTGTCCAGGAAGAGCCGGGCAACTGCAACCATCAGCTGGTCTTCCCTGCCGGTTGCCCCCGCCCGGGCTTTTCCCTGCCGGAAGATTGGCGTGTTCATGTGGATGAACGAGAGCGGGACGAATTCCGTGAACCCCTGCGTCTCATCCTGGATGTCCCGGAGGATCGCAAGGTGCGCTGCCCGGTCCGCATCGCTCTCGCAATGCCCGTACATAATGGTAGCGGTCGACGGGATCCCCAGCCCGTGCGCCTCGGTGATGATCCGGACCCATTCTTTTGTCGGGATCTTCTCCTTGCAGATCTTCTGCCGTATATCATCCACGAGTATCTCCGCCGCTGTCCCGCAGAGAGAATTGAGCCCGGCCTCCTTCATAGCCTCAAGCACATCAACCGTGCTCATATGGCTCTTCTTTGCAGCATAGGCAACTTCCATCGGGTTGCTCGCGTGGATGTGGACACCCGGGGCCACCTCGCGGATCCAGCGGTACACGTCGGTGTATGACTGCGCGGTGAAGCCCGGGTGGAGGCCGCTCACCGTGCAGATCTCCGTGACCTTCCGCTCCATTGCCAGTGATACTTTCTTCTGGATCGCGGCTTTGTCGTGGAAGTAGATCCCTTCATCCCCGGGTTTCTTCGAATACCCGCAGAACCCGCAGGCGTTCACGCAGAGATTGGTCACGTTGATGTTCTGGTTCCTGACGTACGTCACCGCATTCCCTGCACACGCTTCACGAACCTCGTCTGCTGCGGATGCAATCTCCCAGACCTGCCGGCCGGTGGTCCGGAAGAGCCGGATGGCTTCTTCTTCAGTCAGCCGGTGACCGGCTTTCACGTCATCCAGGAGTGTCTTCAGATCGTTTCCCATACCGATACCCCGTCGTAATGAACGATGGGCGGACCCTCTATAAAAGTAATTGTATCGCATTCCTGCGCAGATTCCAGTCGCATGGTTCATATTTCCCTGCGTCAATCATTCTTTTGGGAAGATCATGCAGCAGGTCACTGTTCAGCTGACAAAGAAAGGTGCAGAGGGGTTTGTCATCCCTCTCGGACCGGCAAATCTTGTCGCGGTCAAGACCGACGTGGGACTGGTCGGGTGCGGTGCCTTCGATGTAGCAGCGCTCGACTCCTTCAGTTACCCGGCGGCAAAGGTGCGGCCGGCTACCGGGCCATCGATCGCCACCATCGACGACCTGATGAACGGGATCATCAAAGAGGCGAACCGTTCGGCCATGGGCCGGGGGATCACCAACGGCATGACCGGCCGGCAGGCGCTGGAACTGCTCTAAAATACGATCCCTTATCCCTTTTATCCCCTGGTTACACCAACTCGTAGAACGTTGTCCGCTGCCGGAGCGTCCGGCCGAGATCGGTGACAATGCGTTCCATGTCTTTTGGATCGAGGTAGTCCGATCCTGATGCCCCGGCGTCACCTGTCACGTCGTCCGTGAACATGGTGCCGGCAAGATCATTGGCTCCCGAGAGGAGCGCGAGCTGGGTCATCTTTAAGCCCACCTTGCCCCATGCGACCTGGACATTGTTGAAGTTGTCAAGGAAGAGGCGGGAAACGGCAAGCATCAGCAGGTCCTCGCGCCCCGTTGGCCCGGCGCGGGCAAGCCCCTGTTGGTAGATCGGGGTGTTGGTATGGACAAACGGGAGGGTGACGAGTTCCGTGAACCCGTGCGTCTCGTCCTGGATATCCCGCAGGAGCCCGAGATGGGTCGCCTGGTCTTCGGGGGTCTCGTACGACCCGTACATGATCGTCGCTGTTGACCGCATGCCGGCGCTGTGGGATTCTTTGATGATCCGGACCCAGTCTGCGGTGGAGACCTTCCGGGGGCAGATTACCTGGCGGACGGAGTCCACGAGGATCTCCGCTGCCGTGCCCTGGATGGTTCCCAGTCCCTCCTCCCTGAGCCGGGCAATCACTTCCGGCGTTGAGAGACCTCCCCGGTGAGCCACATGGGCAACCTCGTCGGGGCTGAAGGCATGGATATGGACACCGGGTGCCGCCTCGTGGATCCAGTGCATCATGTCCACGTACGTATCGAGCATGAAGCCCGGGTGAACACCCGAGAGGAGGCAGATCTCGGTCACCTTCCGCTCGTACGCGAGCCGGGCCTGCGCCTGGATGCCATCCTTGTCATGGCAGTACGCTCCCTCATCGGTCTTCTTCCGCCCGAACCCGCAGAACCCGCAGAGGTTCTTGCAGATGTTCGTCACGTGCACGTTCTGGTTCCGGACATACGTGACGGTATTCCCTGCCCGGCGCTCCCGCATCTCGTCGGCTGCCGTTGTGATCTTCCAGACATCCCGGCCGGTGGCCTTCAGGAGCAGGGTAGCTTCATCCCGGGTGAGCCGGTGGCCTTCCATCACATCTGAGAGCAGCGTAGGTATTGTGGTCATGGTCCCGTATCCTGCAGTTACTTCTTTCCGGCTCTCTTCTTCGACCTGTCGCTGCCTTTCTTATTCTCCTCTTTGCCTTCCTTTGAGCGGAGGTAGAGCTCGTGCAGCGCCATGATGATGATGACAACAACGATCACTTCCCAGATATGGAGCGGGAGATAACCGACAAGCGGCACGGTAAAGAGCGCCTTGCCGACAATCCACTCGTCCTTTACCGGTTCGGGTGTGCCGATACCCTTGTAGGAGACGAACTGGTCCGGGGCCGGGTTGTTGTCCCCCCAGGTGAT
>JBAYMI010000005.1:0-20099 GCA_041663625.1 Methanoregula sp. | reverse complement strand
TCAGGCAAATCTCCCGGGACTGTTCCGGTTATGTTATTCGGGAAATCCAGACCGGTTACCTTTCCCCATCTGCCACGATAGTCCACCTTACTCCTGACACACTCGCGAATTTCCCGGCGATAAAAAGAGATTTGCAGAACGCAACGACCCTTCCCGCGGGCGATCGGTACGGGCCAAATACCATTGACTGGTTCAATGGCCGCCGGCATGTCGGTACCTTTGACAATGATACCCAGTATTACGAATTCCGGGACCTATCCTGTAAGCACAGTCCCGACCCAAAGTGCAATCCCTTGAATTTCACGCAGGAATTCGAATATACCGGGCGGTACTACGAAGTGCTGTGCTATCCAAGTTTTGCGGGAGCACATGACAGTATCCAGGCCCCGGTCTCCCCGACAAAACCGGTACCCGGTTCCACGCAGGATCCCGGATCACGATGTAATCTTTCTGCTGCCGGTTCCCGAATCCCTGTTCCGGTCGATACATCCGTCCCGATCCAGGACCCGATGCCCGGAATAAAGTACTCTATCAACGAGAACGAATCCGGCCGGACTATCGTGCTCACGAAGGATGACATTTTTGAGATCAACCTCCGGTGGATCCCGTCACTTGGTATGCGCTGGTTCATCCCGGTCATCGGGTGCGGGCTCGATATGGTAAATGACGGGTACTATGATACGGGCACCGATTTCTGGAATACCTCCGGCCATTACCGGGCCAGGTACCGCGCGGTCAGCCCCGGGACATCGGTCATTGACGGGAAATTTGTTATTATTCCCAACGACAACACGAACGAGGTGACTCCCAAGTTCAATCTTACCGTGATCGTGAAATAGCCCTATACCAACAATTTTCGACCCGGATAGAGAACCAGATAAATTCACCCTGCAACGGGGCGGGAGTTATCGATCGCTATCGGGAATGCTCCCGCTGCAGGAAATGTGTAAACGAACAGGCTAGAAGGGATAAATAGCCTTAAACACATATTCCCGTTTACTGAAACAACGGGCCGTGGTTTTTTATGAAATTCCCGAAAATTACTCCCGCCATCGCCATCGGAAGTCTTGTCATTGTCGTAGGGCTAGCATTCCTTATCATGATCTCGCCCGTCCCGTGGATGCTCTATGCGTTCCAGCACCAGCCGGATCCCAACGCGATCTGCCTGTATCCTCCGGTCCAGGAACAAACCATGAGCGCGATCTGGGAGAACATCGTGAACCGGTCCGGTATCGATCCGGATTCTGCGGTATTCGATGATCTGACGGTTACAATCACACCGGATGGGACCATCGAAAGCCTCTCGCTCTCGTTTTATGCGACAAAAGATCATGAATGGCGCAGCTGTTCGGCGTACCTGCGCTACGATCCCGAACGCTGCGGGACCCTGAGGATCTGGTCGGCCCCGTCCGATCCCCCGCAACCACTCACCCCCGCCCCACCGTCTCCGGGAAAAATCCTGGCCGAACTTGCAGAACTGAATCTTTCGGTTTTCGGCAGCTCCGATACACCGGTGTTTATCACGACACAGGTCAGCAGGGAAATAAACGCGACGTATTATTCCGGTGCCTGTACCGACATTTTCCTCTTGAAAAACGGTGCGATCATACCTCTCGACCGGATTGTGCTGCACGATACGCAGGCAGGGGTCACGCACTGGAATATATTTGCCCGGCACTGCATCACTTTACCTGACGGATACGGTGAGAGCTGTTCCTCGAACGGCAGCATTCTTGTCTTTTCTGCGGACCGGCTGACCAGTGCCGATTATGTCCTGAATGCAACGGAAACCGGCGGGGCGATGCCACTGCATGAATGCCCCCACGGCCCGGTGCAGGGGCAGTCCTGCAAGACAACCTTCTGGGGTTCGAGCTGCGTGAACTGGACGGTAAACGGATCGGAAGAATAAAAAAAGAGGAGAAGCCGGCCAAAACGATCGGTAAAGGAAACGGCTAGAAATCGTTTATATAAAGAAAATCATAGGAGGAATATCAATAAAACAGGCGATGAAATGAACCCGTCCCTATCGAAATGCATGGTTGCTGCCCTGATGCTCTGCTTCCTTGTTGCAGTATGTGCTGCTGTTGAATATTCCGGAACATCAGCGGGTGTATCGACCGCTGTTGCGATCGCCCTCCCGGAACCGACTCCCTCCGGCAATTCTGCCGGCAATTATACGAAGATTGAGATCGTGCCCTCGTACGTGCATTTCATGCTCAAGCCGGGTGCAAACGACGAACAGGTCATAACGGTCAGGAACCGGGATGATCATACGATTACGGTGACCCCCGTAGTCCGGCAAAACCCGTACAACGGGCCGTACCAACTGGACAACTCCTGGGTCTCTGTCTCCCCGTCGCAGGCAGCTATCCCGGCCGGGCAGAGTGCAAAGTTCACGGTCCGTACCGCGATCCCCAAAGACACCCTGCGCGGATCGTATACCACCCAGTTGGTTTTTACCGATGAGCAGTATCCGTCACCATACCCCTCATCGTATCCCAATTACGTCCATAGTGTGAGCCTTTCGATCGATGTGGCCGCGACACCGGTGATCCGGATCGATCCCACGTACATCAGCGACCAGCTGGAAGCGGGGAATGTGTACCGGTACACAATCAATCTCACAAACGCCGGCTCGTCACCGGTTGCCCTCTCGCCCAAGGTCACTGACAACAGTTACTGGGTCTATTCGTCTTCGGGGCCGACAGAACCGGTCTTAAATGCCAGCTCGTTTACCATCGATGCGCCGTCAGCAGTTCCGCCCAACGGGAACGCGACCATGACCGTGACCGTACAGGCCCCTCCCGGCAAGAGCGGCAGTTACAACGGGTACATCGACATGGGTATCGATGACCCCGCCTTACGGGAAGGCGAGGGCCGGGTCTCCCTGTCTTTAACAGTCTGGCAGCAGCCGGCAGGAACGTTTACCCGACAGTTCTCCCTGAGTTCAGCGGATACTATCACGGTAAAACTCACTGCGACGCCCCAGAGTTATCCGTACCCCCCGGGTGTCGTGCGGAGCTCCCCGGTGAGCGAACCTTCGTTTGATATAACGCTCACCGGGCCCTCCGGGAATGCCGCGGTACAACAGACAACCAAGGAGATCCGGGGAACGGTCAGCGTCGGGGCAGATTCCACCATCTATGGATCGGGAAAGGCCGGGGAATACCAGCAGGTCAGCACCCAGTATATCTATACGTTTACCGCGCAGGGAAGACCGGGTGCATGGACGCTTGCCGTAACACCGAAAAACACCCAGACCTTCGATTATGCGATAAGTTTCGGGAACGATCAGGGTGGGTCGCCGCTCTCGTTTCTCCAGCCTTCGTATTTTTCCGGGGCACGCGGGACAAACCTGGAGTAGTGCGCCTTAATGGATGTGACTGATGGGGGAAAGTACCGGAACCGGTGTCGCAGGCAGCACTGCCCGGCTCCCGGTGACAGGGGAAAACCGGATCCGGGAGGTCCGGGAAAAATACCGGGACCTGACAACTCCGAGAGGAATGACAGACCTGTATGAATGCACGTGAATTAGCCGTTACCGGTAGCGGGATTATTATTGCGGCCTTCCTTTCCTGGTGCCTGATAGCAGGCTTTGGGGCATCCGGGATTGAGAGCGGCCAGGGATCTCCCCGGGGGAATTCACCAATACAATCCTCTGGTGCGGCGAATGGGACGGTCGCACCCACATCACAGCCCGCACCGCTCCCGGCCGAGCTTGTTATTCTTGCTATCGGTTGTACCGGAATACTTGCTGCCGGTCAGCGAAGAGGGGAAGATAAATGAAGGAACCCGAAATTGAGGAGCCTATAACAAAGACAAAAAGTCTTGGTCTTTTCGCACTGACAGTTATCGTTGGACTTACGTGTCTCAGTTCAGTAACGGCAATAAAACAGATCGTCAACCACGAGTTTTTCTGGTGTGGGATTCACGGAATATTTGTCGAGTTCGGTTTTTTCATCGCGTATGTACTGGGAATAATCCTGACGGGCTTCATCACATCGCTGATATTTCGAAAATATACCAACTCCCGCAAGAACCTTTTAGTGATAAGTGCCTGTTCAGGCTGCATGACCGGAATCTTCTGGCTCTTTGGCATGCATTTCCTCAGCGTCGTCTATGAATTCCAGCTTGGGCATTATATCACCAGCACGGCTGTTTCGGATATCATTTCCCGGGCATTTATGCATTTTTTCTGGAGTGGCCCCTTAATATTCCTGATACTTCTTGCAATCATGGGTTTAGGAATCACAGGCTCCCTGATTTTCTCGTACAGCGATCGCACTCCGGAAGATATCCTGCCGGGTAAGAAAACTGCGGGAAGAAAACCGGTACGCGTCAGGACCGCGCTTATGGTAATTATCATTGCTATTCTGATGAGCATGGTACTTCCCCTTGGAGGGGGTATGGCAGCTGTCAGCTCAGGAACGATTCCATACTCATTCTGTGCTCCATCGAATCCGGTTGCCATGCAGGTTACAAGATCAGACAATTCAACGATCGTCCTGCAACTCTCCCTGGATTATAGCGGCCATGCAAGAGACCGCTCGATCCCAGTTACGTCCCAACCCTTGCAGATCAGGGTTGATGACCGGGATTTCTCAAACCAATCCATTATCCGGCAGCAGGGACTTTCCGATACCATCAACCCCCAAGAAGGGATCACACAGTATACCGACGGATTGTCGGTAACCATCAGCGGGCCGGAGATTGCCCGGGATGAATCCACCGGACGTCATATCTATGTCATCAGTTATTATAATCAGAAAAACCCGTGGGTTGTGGTGGATACTCATGTGTGATGTACGTGAACGGGAGATGCAGGATCCTTGTCATCTGCCTGGCAGTGAGCGGGAAATAATAAAAATGAAGGCCTGACCGGTTATGAAAAAATTCCTCGATGAGAACAATCTCTCGTACCTGGCAGGAGCACTGGCGTTCCTGCTCATTTCGACATATTTTATCAGCATTGTCCTGTACGGGCAGCCGGGAATTGCCGAACCCTTCATTATCGCCGGCATCGCGGCGCTTTTCTGCCTTACGATTCTCTACCTGACAAGGAACTACCCGGTAAAAAAGATCGCCCTCGCCATCGGGACCGGTATCTGCGTCTCTCTTCTGGTTCTGGTTATCACGGTTTTTATCGGAACATCGCTGGTCAGCACTCTTTCACTTCCACCGCCCGCCGGGTCATCCCCCGGTTCCATGGAATACGACCGCACAATCACCCTTGATGTCCCACTGCCCTCATCTCCCGCAGCCGTCCCAAACTACCGGGTGATATCCGTACAGAAATATTCATCCGGTACCGGCACGGCCCTTGCGGTAAAAAATCACATCCCCTCAACAGAAGAAGCACCCGGGCTCGCCAAAAAAGCGATCGAAAAGTACGGGGGACTCCCGGCCGATGCAGTCCTCGAAAGGACTGAACAGGGTTTCATGAAAAAATACAACCTCAGTACAGGGACTGTCGAGGAACAGTACCCGCAGTACACTCAGGTTGTGTACCGCCAGTACGTCAATGGATCACCCATAATAAATTCCGAGATCTCCGTCTCGCTTGGGGAGAACGGGGAACTTCTTGATATCTCCAAAGACTGGAGTACCCTTGAACCTGCCGGGGAAGTATCGGTAATCTCTGCAGAAGAAGCAATAGCAAAACTCCAGAACCGCGATCTGTTCATCCCGGTCCAGTGCTCTCTTGACGGTTACCACATAACCCGGGTACAATATGGGTACTACATCGAGGAGCATCTTCCCGATGCATCGGGCCAGCCGGTGCCGCCAAATACCTGTACGCCGGTATGGATCTTTTATGGGACAAAACCGGGAACCATTAGCAATCCGTTCCCCCTGTTGATCAATGCCACGAGGGGTTGAATGATGAGAGTCGGTTTTGTATTGGCGTTTGCCATAATGCTCCTCCTTGGCATCAGCAGTACTATTCCCGGTTGTATGAACCGCCAAGAAACCAGTTTCACTCCAGTCGACCTGACAAGCACGTTCTTCAACCATGCCGACCTGATCACGGATTACCAGTCAGAATATACGTCAACAGCTGACGGAACCATTCGATTTGACTGGAAATCACCTGCTCTCTACCGGATGGAGTATATCAATTCCACGAACCCGGTAACGGGATCCCTTTTCATCATGAACCGGACAACCGCCGTAGAATATAGTCCCGGGGAAAAGACCTACCATATTGAACCGGATATGCAGTATCTTCCCCAGCATGATTACCAGAAGATGGTGAGGCAGATCGTGCAGGACGGGCAGTTTTCGGTTATTGGCAGGGATACCCTGGACGGCCGTACCCTCTACCAGATCGAGGGCCTCCCGAATAACTGGCAACCGAAAGATATGCCCTATCTCATCTCTAAAGTCCGGGCATGGATTGATCCCGAATCGGGACTGGCATGGAACATCACCACGTATTACCCGGCAGAAACGGTAAATAACCAGATCGATTATTCCCGGATCGATGTCAATACCGGTATCGCAGACGATCATTTCGCGTTTGTCCCGCCGCAGGGATCCTCAGTCCAGTGCGGATATACCTCCGGGTCAACGGATGCGGGAAATTTCAATCCAAAAAACCTCCCCTCTGCACTTGAACCGGGCTGCACGAACTGCACGGATACCCTGCTGACCCGGCCGGTCGGGGGATTCAGTGGCGACAAACTTCTGGTATCCCTCTACGATTACCAAGCCGGAGGCCGGACGATCGATCCGGATCCTCACCGCTCAATAAACTATACATTTTATGCCCGGGCGATGAAGCCGGGAAACGTCCGGTACAATATCTCCCGTGTTGAAGGTCTTTACGACACCGTGCCCGAACCGATGCCGGAGAATATTTCCGTCATTGTTGAACCCGGTGAATTTACCGCAGAGCCGGGCCATGATTATACCTCGGCCGTCACCGTCCATGTAACATCAGGGACCGTTCTTAAAGAAAATTTCTGGATCCACATTCACGCAGATGTAGAAGGCGCACCGGATGCGGTCACGGATGACTGGGTAAGGCTAGCCGTGGATGACGGATCGGAGATGAGCGGTATGGGTCTCTATCATTTTTACCAGGGCAGCGGCGGATACTGCCAGGAGGTTATCGTAATCCCGCAGGCAGGATCCGGGCATGTCCCGTTTGCGATCCGGACTGGCGAACTTGACACAGGAAACGTAACCCTGGATCTGGTCACGAGTCAGTGCATTGGCGATCACGGGCCGCTGCGGCCGGATGAACGGCCCGCGTGGCCCGCTGGGATCAGGGCTGCGATCACTCCGGATCGGTTTACCGGCAGGAGTTTTGCCACGTATCTCCCGGATATGTCGTTTACGATCGATCCTTCGGTAGCTCCAGGGGATTATTGTTTCAGCGCAGTCCTCCGGACGCCCACCGGGGTTGGCGAGTACGCCCCGTTCACCGTACGGGTGATACCGGGGGAATCATGAGGTTTTTGGAGATGTATGCATGATTAACGGGTGTGACAGCAGTGGCCGGTGGTTTTTTTCCGGTTACTGCGGGATCGGTAAAAGGCGGAGATGAGAATGAATTCTTCTGACAATAAAAAATGGCATAACCTCCTGATGGGAGCCCTCTGTGTCATCATCGTTCTTGGACTTGGCATTCTCTTCTGGAGCCCTGCACACTCTGTAGTGAACATGTACTTTGTCCCGGCCGGCCTCTGGACCGGGTTTCCTTTGGGCACCTGCGGCCCGGATAGCGTCCCGATGACCTATACGAGCACGGTCCCACAGACCTATAACGAAAGTTTCCTGTACAGATTCGGTGAGCCCGAACCTGCTGCGGTCTCTGTCATACCGCAGATGATCGATTATCCGTTACGAAAGGATGCGATCGATACGCTCATGGCCCGGGCGCATGTCGGCGGTTCGGAAGAATCCATCATCGGGCTGTACGAATTTCCGGCCTTTCGGGTCCTTCTCGTGAAAACCGGTGAGAACACGACCGAAGTCCTTGCCAAAAACGACAGCATCCGGACGTATACGCTTGCTCCTCTCGCAGTGGGAAGCCTGCATACCGGTGCAGCCGTGTCCGGGCCCGCACAAAACGGCGCCTATACCATGGCCTCGGCCTCTGAAGTCGTCATCCGGCGCATCGATCCCATACTTCCGGGCCCGGATAATGAGACGTTCCCGCTGTACATCGTACAAAAGGATCAGGAGGACACGTACCGGGACAGCAACGGCACGGTCATTGCCACGATCACAACGAACGGTACCTTCTACGTGCTCTACGGCCAGCGTGTCGAACGTGTTGTCACCGGATCCCCGACCGTCCCGGGCCCGGGCTGGACGCTCTGTTCGGAGAATACGGCGATTGAAGGTTCGGGCAGCGCGATGGCGTCCCTGAAACATACGGTCAGGCTGGCGAATGGATCGGAACGGATGCTGTTTGCAAACCTGATCCGGACCGGGGCTTCGATTCAGGTAAGCGAAGGGAACATGGGAAGCGGGAGCATGTGGACTTCACGCGACGGCTCCGGGTGCAGCTGCTGATGAGCGGAGGAACATGAAACGGTATCATTTTGGGCTGATTGCATTGTTGCTGCTGGCGGCCCTCGCGATATTACCGGTAGCCGGCGGATCGAACGATACGTGGGATCAGTCCTACTACCTTACGCACAAAGAGACCCTTGCCGGGCAGAAAGATATGTCCCGGTATAATCCCCCGGTTATGCCAGTACCCATCCAGACCATGAATGCGACGATCGCCCGGCTCTACCCGAACATGACTGCGTGCGGAAAGGACGGATGCCTGAAACCCGCAACCTGCCCGTTTTCCTTCCTCCGGTGCGGGCGCTCCCTTACCGTTATGGTAATCTACAACATGAACGGGACCCGGCCGGGAGAGCACGGCCCGGTTGTCAGTGCCGGGATATCCGGGGAAATTTTCCCGGAGCCGGTGAATTTGTACCGTGTCGGAATCCCGGATTTTTTCCTGCAGTTCTCTTCCCTATCTGGGTGGCCCCATGAATTCACCGGGAGCGTGACAGTGCATGAATAAATTCCTGTGGCTGATCGTCGCGACGCTTGCCTTCCTCGTCATCGTGGGATGTACGGGACTCTGGACTCCCGGACCCGGTGGTTTGCACACGGGTTCTGGTTTCCCGGCTCACGGGACAACCCCTGATGATACGCTTACGATATTGCCGGATAGTACGGCCAACCAGACCCTGAAGGTACCGGAAATACCACCGGCCCATGATGGCACGGTTGCATTTGTCCCGCCCTTATCAGTAGCAGGTATCCGCATGGAGTATTCCCCGGGATGGGCCCTGACCCTCTGTGGAATCGCGGGATTCGTTATCCTTGTCGTCGGGTATGTTATTGTGAGGAGGTACCCGTAAATGAACAGTTCGCAGGCCGTAAAATCCCCGGGGCCCCGGGCGATTCCCGCAATCCGTCCCGGGAATGATATCGCAGTACGCGGGAAAAAGAGAAACCGAAGAAGTGGTTAATCATGCAAAAAAAACGTGTTATCCATCTGGCAGTCCCTGGTGCGATCCCGGGTATCGCGGGAATTGTTTCCTGTCAGTACATAGTGGCGTTCATTGTTCCGCCGTTTATCCTGTTCATGGCAGTCCTTGCGGCCGGCCTTGCGCTCGCGATCAGGAGCGCGCGGGAAAAGACAGGAGGCACATCATGCAGCTGAAACAAATAGTTCTCCTCGTGATCCTTGGTGGAGTAATCTCTCTGGCAGCAGGATTTATGGCGATAGCAGGGCCGTTTTCGTTCACCCCGTTTATCATTCTCATTCTCCTTGTCGCCATCGTCGTTGTCCTGCTCGTACGCGGGTTCAAGCAATGGGTGGAATCACTTGTCGAAAAAATCGCAGCGGGTAACCGGTCCGATTCCTCCGAGATTACCCGTACAAGCGAATCCCTTGCGTCCATGAGAGCCGGTATCGCCCGCATTGAAGAGCGTCTGGATGCGCTGGAAAAAAGAGAGAGGGAATAAAGTGCTGCCCATGACAGGGACACCGTATTCGCGAATAACGATATCCGCATTGTTCCCTGTACTATTCGCGATCAACGCAATCGGGCGTATTGGTGCGATTACAGCGATTCGGAGAGGGTGGAAATTATGAAAAAAATCCTGATTTGCGGAACTATTATCCTGGTTGCAGGCATCACCTTCGTCTCGCTCTTCTTTTTATCCGGCATGACGGATCCCACGCCTTCCCAGGTACGGGCCGGATGGTATTTCCCTCACCAGGATATTGCCTGGACGGAATCGGAACCCGCGGTGAACGAAAGCCGGCAGGAGCGCCTTGTCCTGAGCGGATGGCGGGATGCCCCGGCACCGCAATTCCCGGCCCTTTCTCCATACAGCCGGTATGAAAATTACACGGATTCCGGCACAGGCAACCAGTATATGATCGCCGCATGGTATTTTACCGACAAGAGAACATTTGAGGAATCACAAAAAAAATTAAACGGTTTTTTACAGACCTCAGGAAACCTCTCACCGGTTGAATTAAATTTTACCGGGCACAGCGCGGGCATAAAAAGATCTGACGCGGGTGTTCAGGATTCGCAAAACCGATACACGATACCCCTGTACCTCCAGACATCCGGTTATGAAAGCGGCACCACATCCGGGTATTTTTTCACGGTAATGATACCCGGATCCGGAGACTTTACCGGGGGTACGGATTATCCCGGAAATAATGAGTATTATCTGGTCTATTATGGGACAACAACCCCGGCAAATCTTACCTCACAGACCCCGTTCCTGCAAGAAATGATAGCAGAAACCTGCCGCTATGACCGCGTGGCACGGGAAGGATCCCTGGCGTATGGAGATGAACGCGGATGATCCTGTTGACAAAAATCAAGGAACAAGTCGCCCTTATCACATTACTTGCCGTCTGGACCGTGATCGTGCTGAATACTTTCACGAGTATGCCACCATCCGGGCTGACGACACCGGCCAGGATTGTCACCTATGTTCTCACGGTGGTGTCACTCTCCGTTCTGTTTTCAGTCATTCCTGCAATTGCTGTCACGTACGGATGGTACACAGGGAAAAAGATCCGGGCCGTACTCATGGGGGCAATCCCGCTGCCAGCCCTCATGATTCTGGGATTTATCGTGACGTCCGGTCATACTATGGTGTTTGTTCACGTTACCGGGACAATCCTGTTTGTTACCCTTCTTTCCGTGCTCTCCGGGCTTGCGGGTTATTGCGCGGCACAGAGAACAAAACCCTGCCTTGCCGTGGCGATTATCCTTGTTGGGGTATGGTCCTTCCTGCTGATGCATGCACTCAACTGAGGTTTTCTCCATGATTGAAAAAGAAAAATGCCCTGGAAGGACGGGGGATCGATAATATGAGGATAATCCCATGAAAGAAAACCGGCGGATTAGCCTGCAGCTGCTGGCAGTGATCGTATCGTATATTGCGATTGCCTGCATCATTGCCGCGGTCATGCAAAGGATAGAAACCGGGGGGTGGGCTGGCGTCGATGCGGAACGGTTCCACTATATGGCCCGTATGATTATCAACGGATTTGCGCCGTACGTCAGTTTCATCGATCCAAAACCGCCACTCGTCTTTTTTGTCGTAGCAGCAATGGATCTCACCGGATCCCCGGGCCTGCTTGATATCCCGGTCATCACCGTGATTAATATCGTCTGCTCCCTGCTGGTATTCTATATCGGGAACAGGGATTACGGATATATCCCGGGTTTTTTTGCGGGAGGATTTTATCTTATCGTGGCCGCTTTTGTCCAGGGATATTTTCTCTTTAGCGAGCAGTTCGCGGTACTTTTCCTGCTGCTTGCATTTATCTCTGCCAGAAAAAAGGAATACATCATTGCCGGGATTTTTATCGGTCTTGCCTTCGGATTCAAACAATACGCAATCCTCGGACTGATCCCCCTGCTGTATCTCATGCGGTCACAGGACGATCGCCGGTATTACCGCCTTGTCGTCCCGGCGGGTATCATGATACTTGCCCCCTTTGCAGCGTTGTTGTTCTGGTACGGGAACGATACCTTCATGAGTGCCATAAACTGGACGTTCTGCGTGGCACCGGCATATGTTTCCGGACAGACCATTGCAGATATCCCGAATTATCATACGACAGATCTGTTCTCGTACGCCATTGCCCTTGTATCGAGTATTATTATCATGCTGCCGGCTACCCTCTTTTCAGCGGCAAGTGTATTAAAACGGGGGCTTCGGACACCTTCGGAACGGGCCATCTTCCTGTTTGCGATCCTTTTTTTAGGGATGCTCTTTGTCCGCCAGTACCTGCATTACTGGATACTCGTCCTTCCCTTCCTCGCGCTGCTCGCATGCAGGGAATTTGCAGACGATGACAAAAAGGATTGTATTGGCCAATCGGACACGCATCAATAAAATACCGGGTGATCAGGATTGACAGAAATGGGACTACAAGAAGGAATCAAAAACGGGGAACAGAAATGAAACAGTTCTCAAAGGAGCATTCAATGAGATACATGAAGCAGGGTACCGGTATTCCAAATCCCGGTGATTCGGCAGCCGACAGGATTTTTCACCGGACGTACCCGGTTGGCCGGTATGGAACACCTCAGCAGTACGATGCCAGCCCGGCAGTTTGTGGAGGATGCAATAGTTGTCATTGATGATGTTATATCAGCTCCCTGGGGTACAGCCATGAAAACGGGATACCGGTGCCTTACGGTACTCATCATCCTTGCAGTTCTCATCGTAACATGTGGCTGCGTTCTGCAAACGCCGAAACAGATCCCTGACAACAGCACAACAAAAAATAGTACCCTGCCGATATCCCCCGGCACAACCGGCCTGCAACCAGACAGTACCGCCGCCCGGAGTGCTGACGGACAAAATGCATCTGATAACGCCATCGATGAAAATATAAAGCGGATGCAGATACAGGGTATCGCACCTCCCTGCGGGGACATCCAGAGAAACTGCGATGTTCCCGGACCGGTGCCCGCAGAGACCTACACGCAGGCCGAACTGATCGCAGTAAATACTGTACCGGTTGAAGTGGCACGGCATCTGGCACAGATCGCACTTGCAGATTTAACCGGCGGTAACACATCCGGGAAAAACGATCGCTGCGTGAATGCAACCGTAACCGGGGATCTGATCACTATCTACGATATCAATGGCATGAAGCTGTACTACCGGTTTTCTGTCGGTAACGGGAAAGCCGGTTGTCCGATCTTTGTCAAGGCAAACAAACTGCTGGGAACACCCCTTTTTGTGATACGGTCCGATCCGGACATTCTGGACAACTTGACACAGCAGACACTAACCGCAGAAAAAACCGTGCAGGTTGATCATCAGGATTACCGGATTGTATCGTCGCGATTGGTATTTTACAATAATACCCATGAAGGAATACAGTTTGTCATGGTAAATCCGGAGACGAATGAAAACGTGCAGCCGGTGCTGGATCTCTGCACATTTTCCGATGTGACTCATAACGCAACATCCTACGTTCCACTGGTTTCAGATAATGAATACATATCGCGGATGGGGGAATACCAGCACCTGCTGAGTGACTGGGAAGTGGAGAATCTGACGATACGGGAGTCTGTGAGCCCATGATGCCGAAATGCAGATTCCTTGCCGTGCTCATTCTCCTTGCAGTCTTTATTATCATCACTGGTTGTATCCTGCAAAACCCGGCGCTGAACAGCACGAATACAACAATATCATATCCCCCCGTTTCGCCGACACCGGATCAAGACATGCAGCAGACTCAACCGAGACATCCTGCCACCCGGACAGATACCGTTATGCAGGGAGAACCGTTCATCTATACCGGTATTGTCCCACGGGAACGAGTCCCCTCACTCGACATCTGGATGTTTTGCAGGGATTATTCCAACGTTACGAACATTCCGGTTCAGGTCAATGGATCGTTCAATTTTACCCTGAATGGTTCCGAGACCGGGAGGCTTACAAACGGAACCTGTCACATAACGCTGCTCTTCCCTGGGACACCGGAGCGTGCCTTCCTGAATGTTGTCAGTAAAGAGGATACTGAAGATACCAGTGGGACGGTATGGATCCATATTGATCCTGTCAATGAGAAATACGTGAATACCTCTTATCCGTTACTGAATACCGGGTTTGGCATAACCGGAACCACGAATCTTCCTGTCGGTGAACAGCTGAACTTTACGATCCAACCGGACTGGATCGGTCACTGTGCACGAAGCAGCGATCCACGAGATCTTGCCTGCGGCGAGAAATTTGCCGAGATTGTGACCGTTCGTGCCGGTACCGGCGGTGTAAATACGTGGTCTATCGATGTTGATACGGTACACCATTATTTCCGTGTGCATGAAGGAACAAACGAAGCGTATTATGTCCGTGTTGCTTCAGCAGACCAGACTGATTGGGATGAGATGGTTTTTAATATACGGGTCGTGGGGAGGACAGAAGAATGGTAACAAAACAAAGAAACGGTGCGAACAACATCCGGCGGCTTCTCTGTTGTGTACTCTTCCTGGCCGTCCTCATTACGATCCCGGTTGCAGCAGAGCAGAGTACAGCAGGAGAGTATCCCAAACTGATCGTGAACGTGAACGGTCCCGTGACCATATACAATATAATACTCCCGTCTGTGGAAGCCAAGGTCTATACTCTCAACGAATCTGAAGTTGCCGCCCGGTTTAGCAGACCCCTGACCCGCGAAGAGTTCTTTGCAGTAAACCGGCAGTACATCGATTTTCTCACGGAACAATTCGGGAAAGAGCGGGCAGAAAAAATGGCAAACGACGAGTACGACCGGGCGACCAACGGTCCCGCTCTTCCGGGATCTTCTGGAACCACAACGGCACCGCAACCCGATCCAACCGAGATCCCCGCGCCGGCACCCGCAACAAAACCCGCCCCGCTCCCGGGAATCATTTCCCTTGTGGCACTTGGGGCAACAACTGCGATGATTATGATCAGAAAAACAGTGAGGCGTTAGTATGGAAGGGTATCAGGATCATTATGGGTTTTTCATTCTCGCGATACTGATCGTGATGAGCGGGACAATCGTCCATGTCGCTGCGGGTACCATGGATGCACAACGGGTCTTCCCGGAGAACGATACCGCAGGATACGTCCCGGTCGATATCATCATCATCGACCCGGCGATCAAGGCGGCAACGCCCGATTATAATCTCCTCGTGCTGGATGCAGAGGGGAAGGCAAATTACCTCCGCGACCTGAACGCGGACTTCGATCACCTGTATGCCGGCGACCCCGAAAAAGAGACCAGATATGCCGCACTGGCAGCGAAACTGAACGCGATCTGGGACAAGTACCCGGTCGTCTCCGAAACAAAACCGGGAAGCGCCGGGTACCCCACGTACGGCGGATCGGGAATTACCCTCCGGTTTTCACCATCCGTTACCAGCACAAATCTCACCGATGACGAGAACGCGGCCATCCGCGACAGTGCGGCGATTATGAAGGAGGCGTTTTTAAAAAGCATCGGCAATCCGGCAGACCTGGATTCCGCGAGAACACCTGTACCCGATACATATCCACAGACATTCGGGAATAATACCGGCTGGGTTGTCGTGCATGCCAATGTTGACGATGCCACGGTCGATTTCGATACGGACCGTAAAGGAGAACTGACCCAGGGTGCGCTTATTGTGCCGGTCAACGTAACCGTGCCCCGTTACAAAACAGTCTCGGTTTTTAAACTCGGGTACATCTCGTTCCCAGTATCCATAGATCGCTACCCGGCACCGGGTGAGTCCATCGATCTGTATGCTACCCTTTCCGTGCCGGTAACGGCAACGCGGCCACCCGCGACGCAATCCGCACCGCTTCCTGCTACAATCGTAATTATTGCAATTGGGTGCACCGCAACGGCAATTATTCGACAATTCGGGGGAAATTAATATGATCCAACCACTCCCACGATGGGCCCGTAAATTGAGTATTCTTGCGATCCTGTATATCACCGTGGCAACCGTATCGGCAGTTCCTTTGTATGATTCAATCACCCTATCCTCCCCAACGATTGAACCGGGTCAGCCTTGGATGCTGAACGGTTCGGCCCCGGGATACCAAGACATCCAGGTCTGGATTTTTGGATCCGGGAACGTAGAATTTTTCACAAAGCGTGTGGAACGGAACGGCTCTTATTCGCTCATATTTACCCCGGAAAGAACCCGCACCATGATTCCGGGAAGATACTGGGTCGTGCTCCAGTTCCCCAATGAACAGGAAATATATGATGTGCAGGTGAACAATGGCTGGGTAACCGATGTAAAAAAACCGACATCACAGCAACAACTCTTTTCAGTGATTCCGGGTACAGAATCACCTGTAAATCCCTTTGCCTATGCCACGCTCATCCGGGCACTGGACGATCCATCGGTCAATGATACCTATGCAGACATTTTTCTCTCTGTTACACAACCTCTCCTGGCGGAACAATCTCGTGAAAAAGAGCCATTAACTATTCATCCGGTTGACGATCATACCGTTGGCGATCGGTTTGTGATCGAGGGCACAACAAACATTTCTGCGGGAGGGGAAATCCTCATTCAGATCATGCCCTCAACGTTCACACCCGGGCCCAAAATTCCCGAACGCATGCAGGATGGCACTACCGGGATCGTTCATATCATGGATGGTGACAATGGGGAGAACACCTGGAGTTTTCCGGTAGATACTGCCCATTGGCTACCTGAAGAATATCTGGTGAGTGTGACACCGATCAAGGAAAATGTGACAGCAGCGACTACGTTCAGACTCTATAGCGGCTCGATCCGGCTCGATCCGATCGGAAATTGTACGATTGGAGATCCAATTTCTGTCACTGGCATCACCACGGCTGATAGTAGTACACCAATCATGGTGCAGCTCCTGTACCAGCCTGTTATCCGGGGAAAAAGCATGCCTGGATCATTATTGTCATCATGCAACAGCCGCGAAGGCCGAAGTTTTCTTGTCAATCGTTCGGCCGGAAAATGGTGGTCGGCGGTCATCGACACAAACGGGTGCAGTCAGGGAACCTACCGAGTGAATGCGTTTTCGGCATCGGGGCAGATACAGGAAGATTTCCGTCAGGTAGAACTCCTTGCACCAGCTGACCAGAATGCCGAAAGAAACAACACGTCCTCGTTAACCGCAGAACCCACAACGGGCACGCAGCCTGCGACAACCCCGGCCGCATCTTTTTCTGCGACCCCCGTGGTTCTTGCTCTTGGCTTTATCGGAGCATGTATGATCGCCCAAAAAAAGAGAGGCTCATAAAATGAATTCGCATACAAACCCCATCTCCTGCATTTTCCTGATTATCGCAGGTGTCATCGCACTTCTTGTGATCACATCCCCGGCCAGCGCCGGTATGATGCACACGCTTACGGTCCCTGCCGGGAAATATCCCCTCCCGTCCCTGCAGGTCAACGATTCGATGGAGCCGGTGATTCTGAATCCGGAACTCAGTACCGTAAACGAGACCGGCATCTACGTAATCCCGGCCGGTTCCATCCTTCTCATGTCTGACGATGGGATCGATAGGGTCTTTGATGCAAACGGTACGCAGTTTTTGGCTGTGTACGACACCGGGGCGCACCATACGCATACCGTCCCGAACGGCGCCTTTGTCGACAACGAAGGAAATATTACGTATATCCTTACCGGCAGCCAGCTCGTGATGACGATTATTGATGCGACTGCTCGTGGTATCGCACAGCCCACCGTGCAGCCGGTGACCGCATCATTCTCGCCGATGCCGCCAAACCAGGGGGATGTACCCTTGAAAGTAACGTTTTCTGATGATTCGCGGGGAGCGATCACGCACTGGAACTGGTCATTTGGCGACGGTGCTTACTCCCGTGAGCAAAATCCTGTTCACACGTACCGTGCCAATGGCACCTATAACGTCACGCTCACGGTCAGCGGGTCGTCAGGCAGCGATACGTACACCTGGCCGGGATGCATTACCGCCGGCCACCTACCGCCGCTCGCACGGATCGGTGCAGAACCCCAGCGGGGAGACTATGCACCGCTCACCGTTGCGTTTACCGATACATCCTATGGGGACATCACGGGACGGTCGTGGGATTTTGGCGATGGGACTACCTCATCGGAACAAAACCCGGTGCATACCTATACAGAGTCGGGAAATTATTCCGTGCTCCTGACCGTTACCGGGCCGGCCGGGAAAAATACCCTGGAAGAGCCGGTCTTCATTCTTGTGGGCCCATTTGCGCCCGTTGCATACTTTGAAGCGATCTACACTTCGCAGCATGCACCGTGCAGTGTCGAATTCCTGCAATACTCTGAGGGCACGATCACCCAATGGCTCTGGGATTTCGGCGACGGGACAACCTCCACGCAGGAAAAACCGTTCCACACCTTCCAGCATGACGGGAACTATACCGTGAACCTGACCGTCACCGGTCCGGCCGGGACGAGCTCCAGGAGCCGGCCATCGTTTATCCATATCGGAGAACCGTTTTTTATCGAGGCAAATCCAATTGGCATCCATTCCGTGGGGGACTCATTTGCCATCACCGGGACAACAAATCTTCCTGCGGGGGAAGAACTGGAGTATGCCGTTCTTACCAGTACTTTTAACCCGGGCGGTCCGCAGTTCGGGAACCCAAGCAACCAGACCGGGACGACAAGAGTTCTCCATGGAAATTCCTCAAACCGCAGCTGGTTGTTTGTGGTAAATTCCGCAGGATTCCAGCCTGACGAATATCTTGTGAATCTTCATTCGTCCACGTACACGGATGTAGAAGGCAACACCCTGTTCACGCTCGTCAAGGAAAAATATACTCCCCCCGGTCATCAGATCACCCCCCAGCAGACTTCTCCAGTGATTTCCCCGGGATCTATCAATGTACCCCTTTCCCCCTCCGGAACACACCCTGCGCCGTTCTTCCCGATACTGGTACTGCTTTCCGTGCCCTGCGCCGCTGTACTTTTCCTTGCGCGGAACGGCAGGAGAGGCCGATGATGGTGGCCGGATCGTACAGGTGCACAACGGGCGCGGGAGATTTTCCTCTCATGTTTATCATTGTGTGCATCCTTGCACTCGTGGTCATTCCGCCGGTCGGCGCTATGCCGCATGCGAACCTGACGCTGGTGCCGCAAAACGCCACCCACGATCCCTCCGTTCCGCTCCCGGTCTACGCGTACGGCGAACCTGTTACGGTCAATGCAACGCTTGTAAATACCGGTTCCGGCCCTGTCACAGTAATGGGATACCCGCCAAAAGCCGGGATACATTACCTTATTGCCTACCCGTTCAGGACGTTTGACCGCGTTCACCAGGCCGTAGTCCTGGGACCCGGCGGCTCGCTTTCGTCACAGGTGATCTGGGACCAGAAAGATGCCCGGGGTATGCCGGTCGGGCCGGGGCGCTACACAGTTGCGGTGTATTACCTGATCAGCAAAAATGCCACCGGTTCGTGGGATGAATCGGACCTGGACAGCGTATCCTCTTCGGTCGATCTTCTCATCCTGCCCCCGGGCGGGGCATATCAGGGCACTATCGCGGTGAATGAATCCCTGACAAAAGAGAACGTTACCGCCACGCTCGAATCGGTCTCGTTCTCCAATGCTTCGTGGAGCGCGAACGTACTATTCCGGTTTCCCGACAATGAAACGTTCGACCGGGTATCGACCTGCAACCGGCAAGGTCGCGAACACTGGTTCATTGCAGATTACGGCATAGATTACGCTGTCGATGCCAGAACGCCCCGGCCGTTTTTTGACTGGAGCAAAGACTGCGGAATGCCCGGTGCGGAGCGGTTTGTATTTTCCGGGGAACCGGTACCGGCCGATGCACAAAATATCTCCCTCAATATTACTGCTGAATGGACGGATCCCACTGTCGGAACATTCACTGCCCCTACCTGGAACTACCTCGTGAACCTCAGTGTACTGAAATCGTCCCCGAATGTAATCCGGACGCAGCCCGCTGCAACACGACCTGCACCGGTTCCCTTTGTACTCGTGATCCCTGCACTTGCGGGCGCCGGGGCACTTGTTTCTCATAGAAAGGCGGTAAAAAAATGAAAAACTCCCCGTGGCTCATAATGCTTTGTGCACTCGCGACGATCGGCTGCTGCATC
>JBAYMI010000004.1:0-21974 GCA_041663625.1 Methanoregula sp. | reverse complement strand
CGGCATGATCGCTTCCTGCTGGAATGTGCGGGGATGCTCCATGACATCGGGTGGACGGAGGGATCGCGGCGGCACAATGCCCGTTCGTTCCGGAGAATTATTACTGACGAATCCCTGCCCCTTGATCTCGCGGATCGCAGCGCCGTCGGGCTGGTCTCACTCGCCCATCGAGGGAAGGTGCGGATCGAGTCGCATCCCCTCTGTCTCCTGTATCCCCCGGCGTACCAGAAAATGATTCTCCAGCTTGCAGCACTCCTCCGCATTGCTGACGGGCTGGATTACCAGCGCACGGGACCCGTGCACGAGATCCACTGCATTTCCGGGGACGCGGCAATCACCTGCGATATTGTGTCCGAAGGCGATGCAGCAAAGGAGAAAGAGCGGGCCCGGTCAAAAGCAGGATTATTTGCCCGTGCATTCGGGCGGGATCTGGTGATCCGGTGAAGTCAAAAGGTATCGGCCCGGACGGGCGGGTTGTCACGTTCATCGACATGGGAACAAACTCCATCCGCATTCTCGTAGTGCGGCTGAACCCGAACCATTCTTACACAATCCTGACCCGGCAGAAGCAGCAGGTGCGCCTTGGGGAAGGGGAGTTCGAGGACGATGAGATCACGCCGCAGGCAATGGACCGTGCGGTCATGGTGGCAAAAACATTCGTGGATCTTGCACGGACGTTCCACACCGAAGAATTTGTCGCTGTCGCAACATCCGCAACCCGGGAAGCCTCGAACCAGAACGAGCTCCTGCACCGCATCCGCCAGGAAGCACAGCTGGATGTCCGTGTCATCTCCGGCCGCGAGGAAGCGCGGCTTGTCTATCTCGGGGTTGTCAGCGGGACGCATATCGGTAACCGGAATGTCCTGTGCATCGATATCGGCGGGGGGAGCACCGAGATTGCCATAGGTGATTCCCGCGATTATCGCCAGCTGGACAGTTTCCGGCTGGGAGCAATCCGGCTTTCGAACCTGTATGCCGGCAAAGGATCGCGGGGGGTTGTCTCTCCAGAACAGTACCGGAAGATCCAGCAGCATATCCGGAATGCCATCGTCCATTCCGTTGCAGCACTCCGTAAATTCAAACCGGATTGTGCTATCGGAAGTTCCGGCACAATCATGAACCTGGCCGAGATTGCGGAGAAGGCCCTGCACACTCCCGGGAAGACTCCCTCCGGGGCATCCGGCCCGGCCCTGAGTTACAAGGACCTGAAGAAAGTTATCGAGATTCTCTGTCCGCTCACGCTTGCACAGCGGCGGAAGGTGCCGGGGATGAATCCCGAACGTGCCGACATCATCATTGCCGGTGCAGCAATCCTTGAGACGTTCATGAAGGAGCTGGACCTGGGCGAGATTGCCATCACCGGCCGCGGGCTCC
Organism: Methanoregula sp.; assembly: GCA_041663625.1. GTDB lineage: Archaea > Halobacteriota > Methanomicrobia > Methanomicrobiales > Methanospirillaceae > Methanoregula. The sequence continues at coordinate 20,600 of JBAYMI010000004.1, read as the reverse complement.
AGGACGGCCTCCTGGTCGATTACCTCTCGCGGATGGATAACTTCCCGATGCTTGGCGAACTCTCGCCCCGGCAGCGGAGTGTGCTGCAGCTGGGCCGCTCCTGCGGGATCAACGAGGTCCATGCCCGTACGGTCACGAGCCTGGTGCTGGAGATGTTCGATTCGGCAAAAGCCGGGCAGCTCCATGACTTTTCAGATACGGCCCGGGAACTTCTCGAGTACGCGACATTCCTCCACGACATCGGGTCGTTCATCTCGTACACCAACCACCATGCCCACTCGTATTACATTATCCGGAACTCGGAGCTCCTCGGCTTCAATGAGAAGGAGGTGCAGTTCATGGCCATGCTTGCCCGGTTCCACCGCAAGAAGACTCCCCGGAAGAAAGATCCCGGGATCATGGAGATGGATGCCCGGGAGCAGCAGGGCCTGCTCCTGCTCTCCTGTTTTATCCGGCTGGGCGAGAGCCTTGACCGGAGCCATACCGCGCTCGTGCAGCATGTCCGGTTCACTGCTGCCAGCAGGACCAATGTCCATCTCGAGATCATTGCCCGCGGGGACTGCCAGCTGGAACTCTGGGGCATCGAGAGCGAGAAGAAAGCGTTTGAGAAGGCATTCGGGCGAAAGCTGGTCTTTGATATCGTTGACTCACGACAAAATGAGAAATAAACCGGGGCGATCCCTAGATCCGCTCCAGCCGGATCAGGAAAATTTCCTGAGGGCCTGTTCCGCTTCGGACCGGAGCTGAACATTGCTGCTGGTAACATATTTTGTGAGCGGGGTAATTGCCCGGTCGTCACGGATCTCGCCAAGCGCCCACGCGATGTAACTCATAGTTTTCCCGCCGGTATCGAGCAGGGCGAGAAGGGGATCGACTGCTGTCCGTGATCGGATTGCACCAAGCGCGATAACCGAGGAGATCACGATCTGATCGTGGGAATCTTCCAGCGCTTCGATAAGACAGGGCACTGCCGGCTCGCCCAGTGCGGTGAGGGCATCGAACGCAGCTTCCCGGACTTTCCATGAAGAATTTTCCAGGGCCGTGATGAGAAGCCGGATAGTCCCGGCATCCTGCGACCGGCCGATACTCCTGATTGCGGCAAGCCGGGTGTTCAATGACAGGGATTCAAGGTCCCCCGCCAGTGCAGCCCGCTCTTCCGGCCCGGAACCGAAACCCGGGGGTTCATGATCCGCGGGCGGGTCAGCAGGTACGTCAGCCTCACCCCGCGCACCAGCTGCGCTGGCGGGGGCTTCATTGTCCAGGTCAAGTGCCGCAGCCCAGGAGGTTACCGCCCAGTTGGCTGCCTCATCGGAGAACGCGAACTCATCCTGCAACCGTTTCACCAGGAATCCCCGGAAGAGTGCCGGAGGAAGGGAATGCCGGGGGGAGAGGAGATCGGCAGGGATCTGCTGGCGGACTGCGTTGACGAGAACGAAGATCTCCCGGTTGCATCGCGGGCACGTATCGCGGAGGAGCCCTTCGCACCGGAGCGGATCGGATGCAACGGATGTGCCGTACCGTGCAATGAGCGATGCAAGAATCCGGGCTGCCTGGTCGTTCATGAGTTCACCGGAGGTTTTCTGGCGCAACAATGGTTAACAGAATTCCGTCAACAGATATCGTTGTCCCGGGATTTAACGGGACAGCCCGGCCGTAAGGGACGTCGGTTGCCGTCCCGTCCGGGAAGATGGCATGCCAGGGAATGGTATCCTGGTTGCGGATCCCCGCGGTGCCGGGATGTGCAGGGTGGGGGACGACCGTTCCGATAATAGCGGAGCCGTCATCATTGCCCGGGGATGTAGAGACATGTCTCCTCCGGAGGGTGGTCCCGGTCGAGAGGGCAATGGTCACATCCCCGGCCGGACGCCGGATGATCAGGAGCGGGGGCGGGGCAAGGGGAGCATGGCAGTGCCAGCAGGGCTGTACCGTGCCATCCGTACCCGTGAAATTCTCGGCGCGGCACCGGGGGCAGCTGATGAGCCGGTCTTTTATTGAGGAGAAGAGGTTCTGCCATTCGCCTTCCGTAACCCGGCGGTCCGGATCGTGCAGGCCGCCGGTAAACGCACGGATGAAGGTCTCCCGGAGATCCGGCGGGCAGTATTCCCAGCGCTCCCGTGCGGTAGCATAATCGGGATCCGGGGGGAGGCGGTTTTCGGGATTCTCCAGGTCGAAGACAAAGACCGGGGTCTCGCCGTACACTTTCTTCTTTGCCGGGATATCCCAGCAGTGGAACCGATACTCCATCTCGCCATGGAACGGGTGGTGCCAGACCCAGAGATAAAAGAGGAGGACCGCGAGCGAGTGCAGGTCGGTCTGGGTGGAGGGATCTGCCCGGCCCATGATGATCTCGGGCGCCATGTACTCCATCGTGCCCCAGACCTGGCAGCTGGACTGGCGGTTCACCCCGACATTGTCGTTGTCGCAGATGAGGATATCGCCGGCTTTTGGATCGAACATCAGGTTGCCGGCCGAGATATCGCGATAGCAGTGGCCGGAGAGGTGAAGGGCCCGGTAACTGTTCGCGAGCTGGTAGGAGATCTCGCAGAGTGAGGAGAAGTTCGGTACCGGTTTGAGATGCGCCCATATCTCGCCGAGTTCGGCAAACCGCTGCGTATCGATCCGTGACATGAGGTAGCCGAACTGGGGTGAGTCTTTGCAGGTCACGAGATCGAGCGGCCAGATGAATCTCCGCCCGGCAGCGCCAAACGGCGGCCCGGTCCTGACGAGATACCGGATGGCATCCCGCTGTCCGGGCGTTGCCTGTTCGGGCTTGTACCATTTGACCGCCTGGTACCCGTCATCGCTGCTGACCAGGTACACCTCCCCCTGGGTCCCTTCTCCCAGTTTCCGTATGACGTGGAGTTCCGTGCCGGAGAGTTCCGCGTTCACCCGCTGGGCTATGGCGAGAGGCATTACCAGCACTCCTTTCTGGAGGGGATTGTCTCCACCGTACCGGGAGATTTGGCCGGCTGAGCAGAAGCGGATTCGCCGGCAGGGTTGATGCTGACAAAGACGAGGGTCATGTCGTCCCCGCTTGCCAGTTCCGAGTACCGGTCCAGCCAGGTCTTCATGGACCCGGCAACATTCTCGATCCCGAATTCGTTCACCCGGGCAATAAGGCTCTTCACAAATTTCAGGAACTCCTCGCCTTCAGAGCCATCGAACGAATCCGAGACCCCGTCCGTTGCCGCAATGAGGACGCCGCCTGCGCCCCGGTCAAGGGTTGCGGTCCGCCAGAGAAGATGGGCGTCCCGCGACGAGAGGGAATGGGTCTCGCTGCCGACAAGATGGGTGTCGCCGGGAATCGGGCATTCGATCGTCCCGTCCGGCCGTACGAGGACAACATCCCCGTCACCGATCTGGCCGATAAGGATGCTGTCACCAATGATGAGCGCCGAGATCAGGGTTGTCCCGTACCGCACGTAATCTTCCGGTCCCTGGCTGCCCGAAGGGTTAAGGGAGATCTGCCGGCGCCCGGCATCGTCCTGTACCGACTCACGCCAGCGCCGCGTGGTCCTGCGGGGAAAATCGGTTTTGAAATCAGACCGCATGGTGGACTGGGGGACCGGCTGCAGGTTCATCCGGTGGATCCCGATAAGTTCGTCTATTGCAGCCTGTACGGCAAGTGCGGATCCGGTCCGGCTCTGGTCATGGCGCTGGTCGCCATGGCCGTCGGCAATAGCAATCGCTATGCAGGGAATTGCGCCGGAGGATCCGCTCCAGAGGGCAAAGGCATCCTCGCAGGGACGAAAGGACCGGATGTGGGAAGCTCCCGTCCGGCTGCTGCCAAAGGCCCAGCCGAGTACGGGTTCACATGCGCAGAGGAACTGGCGGGGCGGGTGCATGTTCTCTGGTTAAAACAAATCCGTGTTGGAGGTAATCAACTGCGGCGGGGACTCCAGGGAGACGTTCGAGGTGTCATCCATGCTGGCGGTTCCCCGGCTCCGTCCGCGGGACGAGGCTACGGACGCCGAGACGGATGCCCACTTGATATACGAGACCAGCTCTTCGGGGGAATGGGCCTTGAGGAGACCTATCTGGTCCTGGTTGACGAACTTCAAGAGTTCCGGCTCATTGTAATCCGATTCATCGCCAATGGCAATGGCAAGCCGGACTGCCTTTACCCCCCACGGGATCTTTGCAAGTTCGGCAATGGCGTTATCGTATTCGTCCCGGGCATCGGTACAGTAACCATCGGATACCAGGATGCAGACCGGGGGAAGCCCGCGGCGGGGCATGCGCTCGATGGAGAGCTCATCAGTGAGCAGGTGAAGCGCTTTTGCTGTTGCGGTCAGCCCGGACGTCTCCAGTTCCGGCCACGTGAACTCCGCAATCGGGACCGGGTCGGGGCCGACATGCCAGGATGCGTCATCCGAGAACCTGATGGCACGCATGAAGATCTCGACCTGGGGATACGCGGAGACGGCTTTCTGGACTTCCGGCACCGCCTCGCGGATTGCCTGGTTCAGGGTTGCGATCTTCTTTCCCCGCATGGAATCAGAACAATCGGCGATCCAGAAAAAATGCAGTTTTTTGCGGACAACCTGCCCATCGGGAATAGGAATACTGTCGTCTATGATATAACCCCCTGCGTTACCAATCATTCCGGCAGATAACCATATAAGGTCACCGTTTTTCAGGATATTCCTGCGGAATGCACGAACGGAAATGGCCGGTTGGTGAAACGTGACACGAAAATAAAAAAGAATCAGGGTTATTCTTCGCGGAGCATCCTGTCGATGGCATGTGCAGCGCTCTTGGCAGCGCCCATCGCGAGGATGACCGTGGCCGCGCCGGTGGCAACATCCCCGCCGGCAAATACTTTGCGCATCGAGGTCCGGAAATTCTCGTCAACAATGACATTGCCCCGCCTGCCGCGTTTCAGTTCCGGCAGTTCGCTGATGAGGAGCGGATTCGGGCCCTGGCCGATTGCAGCAATGAAGATATCTGCATCGATGACAAATTCGCTTCCCGCTTTCGGCGCGGGTTCCGGCCGGCCTGACGCGTCAGGGGCGCACATCTCCATCTTCACGCACTCTACACCGGTCATGACGGTCTCGCCAAGGATCTTCACGGGGTTGACGCACGTGATGAATTCTATTCCCTCCTCTTTTGCCCGGGCGATCTCGGCTGCCCGTGCAGGGAGATCCTCTTCGCGGCGCCGGTACACGAGCGTTACCTTGCCGCCCAGGCGCCGTGCAACACGGGCTGCGTCCATGGCAACATTGCCGCCGCCGGCAACAACAACACGGCTGCCTTTCCTGACGGGCGTGTCGAAGACCGGGAACTTGTCTGCGTGCATCAGGTTGACGCGGGTGAGGAACTCGTTGGCTGAATAGACACCGGGAAGGTTCTCACCGGGAAGGCCCATGAAGTAGGGAAGGCCGGCACCGGTGCCGAGGAATACGGCATCGTAACTGAGCAGTTCCTTAATTGTCACGCTCCGCCCGACCAGGTGGTTGAGCCTGAGGTCGACACCCAGCGCGAGGACAGCATCGATCTCTGCTTTGACAATATCCTTGGGAAGCCGGAATGCGGGGATGCCGTACATCAGGACGCCGCCTGCTGCATGCAGGGATTCGAAGAGGGTGACATGGTACCCCATCCGGGCGAGTTCGGCAGATGCAGTCAGGCCGGCCGGGCCGGCACCGACAACCGCAATGCGCCGGCCGGTAGAGGATTTCTTCTGCGGCTGGACCATGCCGTGCTGCCGTTCCCAGTCAGCAACGAACCGTTCGAGGCTGCCGATCGCGATCGGTTTCTCTTTCCTGCCAAGGATGCACTGGCCTTCGCACTGCACTTCCTGCGGGCAGACACGCCCGCAGATGGCGGGGAGCATGTTCTGTTCCTTGATGATGACTGCGGCCTTCCGGAAATCACCGGTGGCAAGTTCCCGGATAAAGGCCGGGATATCGATATTGACCGGGCAGCCTTTCACGCAGAGGGGTTTCTTGCACTGGAGGCAGCGCCCGGATTCGAGCATGACCTCTTCCGGGGAAAAACCGGCGTCGACTTCGCCGAAATCCCTGATCCGCTCCTCAACCGTCCGGTCATGCATGGTGATCGCCTCCCTTGCAGGCACAGGCATGCGCCTGGTAGCGTTCGAGGGATTCCTTCTCCTCGGCCTGGTAGATCCGCACGCGCTGCATCAGGCCGCCAAAGTCCACCTTGTGGGCATCGAATTCAGGCCCGTCAACGCACGCGAACCTGATTGCGCCATCGACCGTGACCCGGCAGGAGCCGCACATGCCGGTCCCGTCAACCATGATGGGGTTGAGAGAGACAAATGTCCTGATCCCGGCAGCCCGCGTTGCTTCGCAGGTCACTTTCATCATGATGGTGGGGCCGATGATCCAGACACGGTCCACCTTCTCGCGGGCCATGATCTGTTTCAAGAGATCCGCGGCAAACCCGTGGAATCCCTTGCTGCCGTCATCAGTGGAGATGAGGAGTTCATCGCAGGCTTTTCCCATCTCGTCTTCAAGGATGAGCAGGCCGGCATTCCGTGCGCCGATGATCCCGATGACCTTGTTCCCCGCTGCCCGTAATGCGCGGGCAATGATGGGCAGGCTGGCCGTGCCGACCCCCCCGCCAACGAGAACGCAGGTACCGCTTTTTTTGATCTCGCTGGGTTTTCCCAAGGGGCCTGCCACATCCTGGATATGGTCGCCGGCCCTGAGCGCGGCAAGATGGGTGGTTGTCTTTCCCACGGCCATGAAGATAACGCGGATCGAGTCCCCGTCAACCGCGGATATGGTCAGCGGTATGCGCTCCCCTTTATCATCGATCCGGAAAATCACAAACTGGCCGGCCTGTGCATGGTGGGCAACATGCGGCGCCCTGACCCACATCTGGTATACTTTATCGGCAAGCGGCTCTGCCTTCTCTATGCGAAACAATCTCTTCACTCCGTAAACAGGATTTGTGAACCCTGGCTGGCAGGATGTTTCGTATAATTTTATCCTACAGTCTCTTTATCTTACGCACCCGGACTGCAACGCCCCTGCGGGACCGGAGCATTTCTGCTGACGGGAGCGCGGCACGCCCGGTTGCAACCGCCCGCGCACCCACGACAAGAACCTCATCGCCATCCCGGATCGCGGGATCCGATCCTGTCACGCCAGGAACCAGGACATCACCTTCCGGTATGAAATCATCAATGGTGACGCGGTAACCGGACGGGATGAGGTTCCAGCCATCGAACGTGGGGCGCAGGAGACCGGTACCCGTATCAATGGAGAAGAGCTGGGTAGTGCCCCGGCTGTAGAAGAGTTCAAGGTTCCTGCCCCGCGGGACCATGCCCTTTGTATCGATATCTGCGCCGAACTGGTACGAGAGCATGCCGTGCAGCCGGTCATCCTTGATCCGCCGTTCGCCGGCAAGGCTGGCATCCAGCGCATTCAGTGCTGCCGGCCCGGCCGGGTCATCGGTGCAGGAATACTCAAGCGTGATGCCGCAGAGTCCGGCAGCCTGCCGGGCTACCTTGAGCGCCCCGCCTTCCAGGTGGGCAATGATGCGCCGGTACCGGTGGCGTGAGAAGTACCGCGCAAGGATGCCGGAGATGACCTCGCATTCTTCAGCATCCCAGTAGCCGGTGACCGGGACATCGTAATGGCCGGCAGGGTAGATGCATTCCAGCTCGCGCGGGACAAGGCCCAGCGGGGAAGTGACGATCAGTTCATGCGCACGACCCCCGACTGCGGCCATGAACCTGCGGTGGCTCATGGAGAGCGAATAGGGTTTTCGCGCGGAACAGGGAAGGAGCACGGCAACATCGCACCGGGGCGGGACATACCGTGACAGGAGCCGTTCGGTGAATCTCTGTACTTCCACGCGCTGCATGGACTCGCCGGAATTGGCCCGCATGACGCCGGCCCGCGCAATGGGCTGCGCAGATTCCATGAATGCATAATGGCGGTCGAGATGGCGCATGATCGCGACCTGCGATGCATCCATCCGGCACCGGGATTCGATCAGTTCACGGAGCTGGGACTGCTGGATGAACCGGGTGACGAGCGCGATCTCGTGGCGGAGCGCCTCGCGGTTATGCTCGCGCAGGTCGCCGGCTTTGCAGCCCGGGCAGGTGCAGATACCGGAACTGATGGCATCGGCCGGGAAGTCGCCTTCCGCAGTGCAGAACAAACCCTGTGCGGATTTGAGATCGACAGAAGTGTAATCGAAGAGATCGAACCCGGAATAACAGAGGATGGCAACTGATGACGGCAGTGCAGCGGCCGGCGCATACCATGCCGTGTCGGCCGGTGTCCTCTCTTTAAGAGTTACCAGCCAGTCGACATAGTTCCGGGGATTGGAGAACGCGGTGTGCCAGTTTGCTGCCATGACGCAGTCGCCGCTCGCAGCGGTATTCTCCCCTTGCGGGTGGATGATGACCGGGCCTCCGGGAATTACGGGGGGGAATGCTTTCACCAGCGCTGCGGGAGCCGTGAGGGGCATATTGACAGAGGGGGATCCGGCAAACGCCGGAAAGAGGCTTTCCGGTTCAGCTGCCGCAGGGAGTTTCACCGTTGCGGTCGCGGTTTCGAACACGCCGGCCCGGGCAAGCCCGTCCCGTTTCCTGATATCAAACCGAGTCATCTGCTGTCTCCATATCCCCAAGTTCCTGCCGGAGTACACCCGCCCAGGCCGGGCTGCATGCGATCACGATCCTGCTATCGGGATGGGTACTGGCAAGGGCACGGATTCCTTTGCATCCCTGGCGGACCATGAATTCATCCCAGTCCGGCAGCTCGCAGGGACCAATGGGAAATGTTTCGCGAAGCTCGGCCGGGTACGGCCCGAACGGGGGCTTGAAGAAGAGCGTATCGTCATAGCCTTCGACCTGCCTGCCATCGACAACGACCAGCACGGTTTTGCCGAGCGGGAGCCGGGCCAGCTGCTCCTGGTACCGGATAACCTCGGTGCGGAAGCAGCTCTCATTGCCCCGGTAAAAGAACCGGCGTTTCGAGACCCGGTCATGCTCAGCGAGCGCCGGGCCATAACCGAGGAGCGCACGGTAGCCTGCAAGGAGCTGCGGATGGCCCCGGCACCGCTCATCGACCAGTTCCCAGAGCGTGCCGTCAACGATTGCCTGACGGACCCGGGCGATCTCTGCGAGCGTAACATACAGGTTATGCAGGGCAAGCAGGCGTTCCCGGTCCGGTGCGCTCCGGAGTTCTTCAGCAGTATGCGACCGGCAGACCGAACAGGCGCAGGGGAGATCGGAGAGATCCTCGATCCGGTAACTGCCGTGGGTGGTGAGATAGCGCCCGTCCTTTGCATAGAGCGCATAGGCAGCAGAGTCGAACAGGTCGCAGCCCATGGCGGTTGCAAGGGCAAACATCGTGGGGTGGCCGGCACCGAAGAGATGCACGCAGGCAGAGGGGGCAATCGTCCTCTTGGATGCCATCACGACCTTGACCAGGTCGCGGTACCGGTAGGATTCCATGAGCGGCACAACTGCGCCTATGGGACAGAACGAGAATCCGAGTTCTGTTACTTTTCGCCCGGAAAATTCACGGAGGTCCTCGAAAGTTCCGCCCTGGACCGGGCCGGCTATCGGGGCATCCCTGCCAAAGACTTCCTTTGCCTCGGCAAGCCGCTGGAGGGTTATGGCGAGATCGCGCTCCGTTGTCTCGCGGTCCGCTGCGGGAGACGTGGGGATATCAAGCGGCACCCAGATGTCGCTCCCGATGTCGCGCTGGAACGAGAGGGTCTCGGTATTGGTGATAGAGACCTGGCCGTATACAGAGAGCTGGAATGAACCGGAGTCGGTCATGATCACGCCGTCAAAGTCCAGCACCTTGTGCAGACCTTCGTCAAGGGCGCGTGCGCGGAACTGCTTGCTCTGGGAGAAGATGTAGGCGTTGGTAATAAGAGCCTCGACTCCCATCTGCTGCATCTCTTTTGGGGAGATGAGCGGGAGGTGGGGATTGATGACGGGGAGCAACGCCGGCGTCCGGATGGTCTTCTTTCCCACGGTCAGTTTTCCGCAGCGTCCCGCTATATCGCTATACAAACTTTCAAAAGCAATTGCCATTCCGCACCGTGATGTCGCTTTATATGGGATCTCTTCAGGTTAAACGGTTGTGCCTGCGTGTCCCTCTGTAAAGATCTGGCCTTCAAACGTGAGAACCTCGACAGAGGGTGCACTCCAGCACCCGCCGGCAAGGCCGGCCTTCATGCAGGTGTGATCGAGAAAGGTCCTTGCATCCCACCCGTACTCGGTGGCAACCTGCGGGAGGAGCAATCCGCTCGTGCCCCGGCTTCTTACAATGAGCCCGTGTTTGCCAACCCGGACCCTGCCCGGGCGTTCCAGGGGATCGCCTTCCAGGGGAACCGGTACGGTCAGGATCGTGACCTCGACCGTGATCCGTTCCAGTTCATCGGCACGAACCGGGGGAAAACGCGGATCCTCGAGCGCTGCTGCACCGGCAGCATATTCGATAGCTTTCCCGAGCGGCATTACGGGATAGGGAAGCCCGATGCATCCCCGGAGCTCCCCGTTCTCCGTGAGCGTAACAAAAACCCCGCGTTTCTCATTAAAAACGGGAGTGAGTTTCTGCGCGGGCCTTGTTTTTTTCGCGCAGACATGTTCGATGGCGCCGCGTGCGGAGCGGATCGCCATGAGACCTTCATCCGGTGTGAGCAGTTTCATGGCTGTTCCCTTGTTCCTGTGACTGTCTATTGTGCATCCGGGATAACAATCTATCGGATGAACCGCACGAGATGCAGCCCGCGGGGATGCGTGAGTCCGGCGCTGCGCTTATCTGCCCTGCCAACCATTACTATGAGTGAGAGGGAGAGAGCGGCTGACGGTGACTTAAATGTCGCTGAGGAAAGTCCCCCCACCTACCGGAAACGCAGCCGTACACAAGTACGGGTGGCGAGAGTCACGGCAATGGCACAGAAACGACACGGCCTGCCATCAGTAATGAAGCGGTTGAGCCCACAAGGCGAGAAGCACGAGCAATCGTGCAAGTAACCCGCTGAGCGTTCACAGGCAGGATACGGTGAAACGGCGAATCCCTGCGGGTGCAAGTCAGAACAGGACAGATGGAGCGTCCGGTATCCGTCCGGGTATGACGCATAGCTGAATGCCGCTTTGAACAAAAGGAGGCTTACTCCTCCCACTCACTTTTCCTATCTGCACGGTATTTCTGTCACTCTTTCATTGCGCCTGTTGCAGAATTCCGTATGCCGGTTGTTTGTCAAGCGAACCAATCAGCAAACTATTAAACCGGAATTCCAAGATACGATGAACGGAAGTGCATCATGAAATATTATCTGTTACCCGATAACATCGCAACGGCAGGTCTTGTCCTCATCCTCTGTTTCGCAATGCTGGCGTTGCCGGTGTCCGCTCTCACCCTGACACCGGGCTCATCAGGTTCCTCATCCAGTACGATCTCAAAAGGAGATCCCGTATATATTACCGGTATTGCCACCGGCCACCCGTCAAATGGCCTTCAGGTCTGGCTTATCGGGAACAACATGGCAAAAGTAAGCACCATCTCCGTGAATTCTGATAATTCCTATAAGTATGAAATAACTTCAGCGGAGACACAGAATCTTGCCTCCGGCCAGTACCTGGTCATTATCCAGCACCCGATGATGAACGGGCAGTTCGATATCACATATTCACCCTCAACAGGGCAGGTCATCAACCGCCAGCTCGGAAGCGGGACTTCCATATTCCAGCTGACCAGTGCCGGCAGTCTCCAGAGTTCGAATGCCGCATCCACGCTCATGTCAGCTATCAACAGCCAGAATATTGATGATACATTCGCCACCGCTTCGTTTTACATCAGTCCGCCGGATGCATTCATCAATCCCATCGGGGAACATGCTGTCGGAGATAAGTTTACGATTACCGGATCCACCAATCTCGCAGTTGGCGATAACCTCCAGGTGGATGTCTATTCATCCTCCTTCTCCCCGACAACAAAGAGCCAGTCCGGGGAATATTCCGGGGCGAGCGGGGTTGTCCAGGTAAAGGCGGGAAGTAATGGACGCAACCAGTGGTCGTTTGACATCGATGCCACGTCTTTCAAGCCGGATGAATATATCGTGACGGTCGAGGGGATCATCCAGGAAGTCAAAGGATCGACAACATTCACTATCGTCCAGCCCCTGCCTGCGACAACACAGATTCCTGAAACAACTGCGACCCTGCAGCAGGAGACCGTGCCTGTCACGGTTTTACAAACAACCATCCCGGCAGAAGTTCCCACAACACAAAAATCACCCGTTCCGGTAGGGATTGGGGCGGGATCCCTTGTTGCGGCACTAGTTCTCCTGAACCGGAAAAGAGAGACTGCCTGATCTTACCAGCCGAGGAAGAGGGTTTTTGTCCGGGAATAATTGTCCAGGGCATGGAGCCCGTTTTCCCGGCCAATGCCGCTCTCGTTCATTCCCCCGAACGGCACTTCCGGCGGGACGGTGAGATGCCGGTTAACCCAGACAATGCCGGCATGGATCTCATCAAATGCTTTTTTTGTGGTATGCAGGTTGGTTGTCCAGATCGATGCCCCGAGGCCGTACCGGGTACGGTTGGCTTCGCGGATAGCAGTGTCGAGATCCGGGACTGGCATGACCGGCAGCACCGGCCCGAATACTTCTTCATGCATAAGCCGGCTCTCCGGCATAACGTCGCCTACGAGAGTTGGTTTATAGAACAGTCCGCGATCATAGGGTGCTCCCGCCGGTGCACTTCCCCCGGTAAGAATCACTCCTTCCTGCGCGTCCTTCACCGTTTCAACCATCTGCGATATCTGCTCGCGCTGTGACGGGCTGTTCAGGGGGCCCATCTCTACACCGGCATCAAGACCATTGCCGATCTTCAGACTCTCGATCCGCAGTTTCAGTTTCTGCGTAAATTGTCCGGCAATTGTTTCATGGACAAACAACCTCTTCACCGCAGTGCAGGTCTGCCCTGCATTGTAGAACCGTCCCCGGAGTGCTCCTTCAACGGCCTTGTCAATGTCCGCATCGTCCATGACAATCATCGGGTCCGACCCGCCGAGTTCAAGTACCAGTTCCTTGAGACTGCCGGCTGCCAGTTCCTGTACCCTGCGGCCGGTGGCGCAGTTTCCGGTAAACGAGAGCTTGCGAATGAGCGGGTGCCGTGCCATCGCCTCCCCCACAACTTCTCCTGAACCGGTCACAATATTGAGGGCACCGGGGGGGAGACCGGATGCCTCGAAGACCTGTGCAAGGCGGAGCGCCGTCAGGGGGGTCGTTGAAGCGGGTTTGAGGATCAGGGTATTTCCTGCAAGCAGTGCCGGCCCGACCTTCCAGCCCATGATGAGTACCGGCATGTTCCACGGGATGATCGCCCCGCAGATGCCGAGCGGTTCGCGGACAACAAGAGCGTCGCCGGCAGCACCAAGCCGGACCATCCCGCCCTGCTGGCAGGCAGAGATGCCGGCATAAAATTCGAGGATATTGGCAAATCCCCGGACTTCATCGATGGATTCCTTCAGGGGTTTTCCCTGTTCGAGAGTCAGGAGGCGCGCAAGATCCTTGTGCTGCTCCCGTATTTTCCCGGCAGCATGAAAGAGAATGATCCCACGCTCACGCGTGGTCTTTTTCATCCATGCTCCAGATGCGGTCTCAGCTGCCTCGACAGCATGATCCACATCCCCGGAATTCCCTGAGGGGACGCGATCGATCAATTCACCGGTTGCCGGGTTCTTCACCTCAATCCACCGGCCATCTGCCGGTCCAATATCAGATCCCCCAATCCTCATCAGCATGATATCTCATCCTTCCGGGCATTGTCCGCCGGTATGTCTCCGGTGTAGTATTCGGTTATGCCCTACAAAATTCCTTGCATCCGTGTCAGGCAGGGGATGCAGAGGATCCTGTCCGGAAACCGACCGTGACGTACCTATGCAATCTTTTCGCTCCGGTGCCGGAAGAAAAATCAACGGGCCCGGCTGCTGCATCCGCACTGGATCGCCGCTCTGGTCACAGCGGCTGCCACTTTTTTCGTTACCTCCCTGTCAAGGATATTCGGGAGGATCCGTTCGCGGCGGGGGTGCGGGACACATCCTGCAATCGCATGGGCTGCGGCTATCTTCATCTCATCACTTATCCGCGTGGCGCGGGCATCAAGCGCCCCGCGGAATATGCCGGGGAATGCAAGCACATTATTGATCTGGTTGGGATAATCGCTCCGTCCTGTACCGACGATTGCCGCACCGGCATGTTTCGCTTTCTCCGGCATGATCTCCGGTACCGGGTTGGCCATGGGAAAGACAACGGCATCATGATTCATCGAACGGATCATCTCTTCTGTCACAATGCCGGGCCCGGAGACCCCGATAAATACATCTGCTCCCTGCATGGCATCCGCAAGAGTCCCGGTCCGGGCAGATTTGTTGGTCTCTTCGGCAATGATGAACTTGTACTTGTTTTTGTACAATCCGCTCCTCTCCCGGAAGATCGCACCCTGCGTATCGCACACAATGATATCATTGACCTTAGTACAGACATCCGGGCTGTAGCCGATGCATTTCAGCATGCGGGTTATGGCATAACCGGCAGCACCCGCCCCGCTGATGACAATAGTGAGATCGCTGTATCTCTTCCCGGTTACGCGGCAGGCATTCAGGAGTGCTGCAAGTACCACGACCGCAGTTCCGTGCTGGTCATCGTGCATGACGGGTATGCCAAGATCCTGCAGGGCATCCTCGACTTCAAAACATTTCGGGGCAGCGATATCTTCGAGATTGATCCCGCCAAAGACCGGGGCAATGTTCCGCACTTTGTCGACAAAATTTGTTTCGTAGCTCTCAAAACAGATCGGGAACGCATCAATTCCTGCAAATTCCTTGAACAGGATGGCCTTTCCCTCCATAACCGGAATGGCCGCATATCCCCCGATATTGCCAAGACCGAGCACGGCAGAACCATCCGTCACAATGGCGATGGTGTTGGCTTTCAGTGTATATTCATAGGCAAGGTTCTTGTCCTTTGCGATCTCCCGGCTCACTTCAGCAACGCCCGGGGTATACGCGATCGAGAGATCATGTTTTGTTTTTAAGGGAACCTTGGACCGGATGCCGAGTTTTCCCTTGTGCTCTGCATGCATGGCAAGGGATTGGCGGTAAATTTCACTGCTGCCCGAAGCGAAAACCATTCATCCGGCTCCTTGTTTGAAAAAAGACAGGGATAGGTAATGAAGGTAGTGGTCGAAGCACAACAGGAAATGAGTACGTGATTCTGCCAGGTGATATCATGAATTTTCACCAACGATCTGGATGGAACGTGAAGTGACTTTTTATACACGAATGAACAAAATTATACATTAAGGTATACAAAAGTCATCGAGCGGCGAAGTAATTGCCGTATCTTCCGTTACCTGAAAGATTGGTTGTGTTTATCATGAAATCCAAAGATATTGCCATTGTCGGAATCCTGCTTGCAATCGGTGCCATTCTCCGGTATTTCCTTGCAATGCTCCATACGCCACTTACACCGAACATGATCATCGCGTTTTACTGTCTCGCGATCATTCTCATCCGGCCAAAGATCCTTGAAGCGCTGGGCATAGGATTGGTTGCGGGGATCCTCTCGATGCTGATATCCAGCTCAATGTTCCCGCCTGCAAACATCATCAGTGAACCGCTCGGCGCGCTTGTCTGCTTCCTTCTGTATGCACTGCTCCGCGAGCGGACCAGATTCGCCCCCAGTGCAACCACCTTTGTTGCAACGCTGGTCAGCGGATTTTCCTTTGCAGCAATCGCGATCATCGCCATCGGTGCCACCTACCTGGCAAAGTACAATGGCGACCTGATGGCCTTTGTCGTCGTCTTTATCCCGATTGTAGTCATAACGGCAGTTTTTAATGCAATCGTTGTCCAGTTCCTCTACATCCCTTCCAGCAGGGTGCTTCTTAGAGGACAGGAATGATCGAACTCACAAACGTCAGTTACACATATCCCCACACGGTGCACCCGGCCCTGCACCGTGTATCTCTCACCCTTGAAAAAGGCAGATGCATTATGGTTACCGGGCCTTCCGGTGCCGGGAAAACCTCGCTTTGCCTTGCGGCATCCGGGATCCTGTACCATGAGTACGGCGGGAAGAAAGAGGGGACGGTGATCGTAGACAACCGGGATGTGGCAGAGTACACGTCCCTCTCGGATCTTGCCCAGAACGTGGGGATTGTCTTTGACGATGCTGAAGCCCAGATGATCTTCACCACGGTTGAAGAAGAACTCTTATCCGCACTGGAACATCGCGGGCTGTCGGCCGAAGTTATCGAAGAGCGTCTTGCCGATATCATTAAGACAACCTATCTTGACAATCTCCGGGACCGTTCGCCCCATCACCTCTCCGGAGGCCAGAAGCAGCGCGTTGCCCTTGCCGCAACACTGGCCCTGGGGAATGAGATCGTCATTCTTGATGAACCAACATCCGAACTTGACGAGCATGCAACCAAACGGATAGCCGAGATCCTTGCCGGACTCAAGAAGCAGGGAAAAACCATCCTCCTTATAGAGCACAAGTACCGCCATTTCCAGGATATGGTCGACACCCTTGTCATCCTTGAGAACGGGGCCATCACTGCATCCGGCAAACCGGACGAGGTTCTTGAGGATAAACGGATCCGGGGCATGGTATTTCCGGACTTCACAACCATCCGGAAAGTTGTGCCGAAAACACCGGCAAAGGAACCGGCAATTTCGGTACAAAACCTCTCTCATTCTTATGGTGATGTGGCTGCACTATCCGAAATCAGTCTCACGATCCGTAAAGGGGAGTTTGTCGCAATTGTTGGCGAGAATGGTTCGGGAAAGACGACCCTTGTCAAGCATTTCAACCGGCTCCTCTCCCCGACAAACGGCGACGTGGTGATCAACGGGAAGAATACAAAAGAAAGCACCATTGCAGAACTCGCCCATGATGTGGGTCTTGTCTTCCAGAACCCGGATCACATGTTCTTTGCCGATACCGTCCGGGAAGAGATTGCCTATGGGGTAAAAAATCTCGGTATTGTTAACTGCGATTCGGTCATCGATGCAGCGCTCAGGGATACCGGTCTTTCTGAAACTGCCAGCCTCTATCCCCGGTGGCTTTCGCGCGGAGAGCGCCAGCGGCTTGCCATTGCCTGCGTTGTTGCCATGCAGCCCGGGATTATCGTTCTCGACGAGCCAACCACCGGGCTGGATGGTTACGAGGCTCGTCTTGTCATTGAGTTGCTCAAAGATCTCCAGGAGAAGGGACACACGATCATCATCATCACTCACAATCGCGAGATAGCTGAACACTGTGCCGACCGCGTGATCATGATGGAGAACGGGCATATTATCTCTGACTCGGAAGGTGCGTAACCATGGCAGAGATTCTCCAGTACGTGCACAAGGATGCATTCCTGCACCGGCTCAATCCCTACACCAAGATCTTTTTCATTATCATTGTTACCATAATGGCCATCATAGCCACTGACATCCCCTTCCTCATTCTCATGGTGATAGCCCTGCTTGCATTCGCAGCATATGGCGAGATGCTCTTTGAATCGCTCAACCAGCTCAGGCTGATCCTCGTCATGAGCGTGATCTTCATCCTCATCACCATCATCACGATGCCAAATGGCGAGGTTCTCGGGCATGTGATCCCGCAGGGCGTTCCGTTCATCGGGGGCCTGATCCCGATTACCACCGGGGGGCTTCAGATCGGCGTGGTTCTTACCCTCCGGTTTATGATCCTTATCTTCGCTTTCCAGCTCTTCCTGATCTCAACGCAGCCGCGGGACATTGTCCATGCAATGGAGAAGATCCGGATCCCGATTGATTATATCCTGATGTTTATCATCGCACTCCGGTTTATCCCCACCCTCCAGATTGAGGGCCAGCGTATCCACGAGGCACAACTGGCTCGGGGCTTCAACCCGGGAACCGGATTGCTGGGAAAAGTCCGGAGCGTTTCACCGATCGTCATTCCGCTGGTATCCAATGCATTGCTCAGGTCCAATGTACTCGGCCTTACCATTGACATGCGGGGATACCGGACCGGAAAGAGAACGCATGTCCGCGAGAGGGTCTTTGAAAAGCGCGATTATGCAGTTATGACCCTGCTGGTTATTGCAGGGTGCGGATTTGTTGCGCTCTTCATTGCCGGAATGATATAACCAGCCGGAAACCCGGTTCTTTTTTATACCTTTTTTCCAGGATAATCCCTCGATATCATTGGCAGGAACAATGCACGGTAAGCCTTGGCAGGGAATTTAAGATTCGGTACTATGAAGAATCAATTAAAGAAAAGGCACTTGCCGGAAAAGTTAAACGCCCCGGCCGGGACTCGAACCCGGGTCAAAAGATCCGCAATCTTTTAGGATGTCCACTACCCTACCGGGACGCGAAATTTACCTGCCTTACTAAAAATGCTCTCATCACTTAAATATCTCACCGTAGGTCTCGCAGGAATAAAATGGCACACAACAGTGCATTAAAAATCACGCTTTACCAGGGTGAAAAAAAAAATTATGATGCCTTCCATGTCCATGTTGGCGTTGGTGTTGCCGTCACATATGCCAACGCCGTGTTGTCGCGGGTTGACTGCCCCCAATAGGTGCATGCTTCAAACGTCCTGTTATCCGCGTCATCAAAATTTCCCGCGGGTTTGACCCAGGCGTTTATCGTTGCGGTAATTTTATTTCCTTTGATTTCAACGAGCATATCATCCTGTTTTAATACTTTGAGCGTTCGTTGCAGGTAGGTGGAATACTCCTTGCCAAAACCATCCTGAAGGTAGATTTCACCGGAAGTCTTGTTCCTGACCGTAATTTCAAGATAGGATTGCGGGTCATAGGCAGTGTACTGAAGATAATACTCAGTTTTGTTTGAATATCCCATGGTGGCTACTTTCTTCTCGGAAACATTTGCCGGCACGACACTATAGTTAATATACATTGGCGGATTTTTCAGATCAAACGTAAATGCAGTTCCATTATAGGTAAATTTCTGCGTTGTTGTATAAATCCTGCAACTTTTATCCCCGGGATTGGGTGTCGGGGTAGTAAATACATGATATCCGGGAGTCTCCGTTGTTGGGCCCCCCGCAGGATAAAACGTTACGAACGGGGTGACTTCCGCAATATAGGATGTGTTGAAGGTTTGCGCAGAGGAAACCACCGTTGCAGGGGAGGTGGTCTTTGCTGCACCCGAAGATACTTCGGCAGGGGGAGCAACACAGCCAGAGATAATTACGCCGGTTATCATGATAAGGAGGCAAATAAAAAAACCCGGATTATTCTTCATTAACCCAATACTGTATTTCAAAGTAAATAAATCTTCCAAAAACGATTGAAGTGTGTTATTACAGTATATCCGTCATTTGGTTCAGTTACGGGGATTTCTGATACTCCGATTGGTCTTCCGGAAAACAAAAAGTAATGGTCACCATTGTCTGAACAAATCATATCGCAATCCAAAATTTTATACCGTTATTAATCCTTCAGTATGAGAACAGGTTACGATCTGAGCGGTTTTTAGATATGCATACCATTTTGTACATATCATTTAAACGCCAGTGAGGGAATGAGAAGGTAGTATTGGGAGAGGATGAATGGCAGGTTTTATTCGACAGATTGGGATAGTGCTGGTTTTCTGCGGACTTCTGATTGCTCCGGCAATGGCAGGGACACTGTACATGGGAGGGAGTCCTGAACTTTCAGCAAATATATCCGGAAGTAATGAATTCAGCCCGGGATCCGATGCAGAACTAACGGTTGTAATCAAGAATACCGGTGTCAATGAACAAAAATATGTGCAGTCCGGCCTTATGGATTCGGATGACCTGCCCAACACAGCAAAATACCTGACGGTTACTCTTGCCCCGGGCGATGCACCGCTCATTGTCAAATCCGATCCACAGATGCTGGGCGATCTGAAAGGTACATCCAGTGTTACCGCCGTGTTCGTAACAAAAATTGACACCAATGCTCCCGGGGGAACATTCACCCTCCCGCTCCAGATGAATTATTCCTATCTTGATGTAGCTGAACACCGTGACACGGATACTGTTGAGTACAGCTACAAAACCCGCACGATCACCGTAAATATTCCGGTTACCATAAAGCAGGATCTCTCTATTGATGTGTTAACTGCCGTGCCGGAGCACCTGAATGCAGGGACTGACGGCTATATTATCATGGATATTAAAAATACCGGATCGGAAAACGGAACAAAATCCATTGTCAAACTTTCACAGAACGGGAACAGTCCGATAGTCCCGTCAGATAACAGTGTATATATCGGGGATTTCCCTGCCGGCAGTACAATCCAGTGCCGGTATAAAGTAACGGCAACCGGAGATGCAGAAAAACAGATGTATCCCGTTGATGTTGTTATTGTCTACCAGAACTCAGAAGGGGATTTTGTTTCCTCCCGGAGCGATACGATCGGGATTCCGGTCGGAGGAAAAGCAGACTTCCTCATTGTTTCCAGTCCTGCTGAAATGCACCCGGGAAACAAACAGATCATAAGTGTTGAATATAAAAATACCGGGGATGCCACAGTATACAGTGCTCAGGCCCGGGTCAGTGCGGTTGATCCATTCAGCAGTGACGAGGATATTGCTTATATTGGGGACTT
>JBAYMI010000003.1:0-22303 GCA_041663625.1 Methanoregula sp. | reverse complement strand
TTTCCCGGAACTATTTTTTCCCGTACGGTATTTTGTGGCCGGATTTTTCCGGTAACTTTTCTAAAAAGAGTTCCCATCTCCACCCGGGGAACCCCGATGTTCCGGAACCTGACGACGGGTCCGCCCAACTCCCACAATCCCGGGCCCCGCCCCGCCGCACACGGTCGTGAGTTCGCATCGGATTGCTCCGGCTTTTGAAAAAAATTCCCGGCAGCCGGTTCGTGCCACAAAAAATTTCCGAGCCGGTCACGTTCGCACCAAAATTTTTCCGGAAAAATCCGGCACGGGCAACAATATTTTTTGCCGGGCCCGGTCCGCAACAAATTTTTTGTCCGGGCCTTGTTCGCAAACCCCCGCCCCCCCTCCTCCGCATCCCCTGGCACTGCCCTCAGGATACCAGCAACTGACGATGGATCCACAACAATCCGATTCCGGGTCTGCCCAACCCCCACAAGCCCGGCCCCGCCCCACCGCAGTGGCCGAAGGACGTGAGTAGATCCATAACAGGAAACCTGATTATCTCCTCCGCATAATGCATTGATCAGAAGCAGGTGAAGACCCGTGGAAGTCGAAGAACAGATCATCAGGGAACTGCACCAGGTGCCACGCCAGCACTACCTTGAGATCCTTGATTTTATCCGGGCAAAAAAGAAGAAAGCCGGCAAAATAATTTCCGAAACAGCTCTTGCCAGCGAATCTTCCCTGAAAAAGGACTGGATGCGTCCTGAGGAAGACGAGGCATGGGCGGACTTGTAAAAGGCGATGTTGTTGTCGTACTATTTCCGTTCTCTGATTTGAGTGGCGCGTGACAACGGGTCCGGCCAACCCACCAAGTCCGGCTCCGCCGCACGCTCCAGTAAAACAGAGCAGGGACAACCTGCACATGCCGGATTATCTCAGGCTGATGAAGTAACCGGCACAATGATTCCTTTCCGGATTGTGCCGGCAATAAGCGATCCCGGGTCCTGGTATTCTTCCGGTGTCAAGGTAAGAACATCAAGGGCAACTCTGAATTTCCTGACGGTCTGGATCTCTGCCTCTTTCGTCACCAGAGCACGTTCGAAAATATCCCTGCCTGCGAAATCACCGGAGACGATTGCAATATCGATATCACTTCCGGAAGATGCCGTTCCCCGACCCGAAGACCCGAACAAAATAAGATCGTGGATATGAATCCCGTTTTCCCTGACGACCGCGCCAAAAAAATTTACCGCTTCGAGGACTTTTGCATCAACCATAAAAGAATCTCCTTTGTCTCGCAAACAATTTTCTCGGTCTTTTCCCGGGTATATTGTTCAAGAACCTCATCAAGGTTATGGGGATATCTGCCGGTAATCCCGATGCGGTTTACAATGAATAGTGAATCCAAATATTTTTGTGGTAATTCCAGTCCGAGTATTTCAACCAGAAAGATCAGGCTGTGGGTCTTTTCCGGATTATCATTGAATTTCTCGACATACAATGCTTTCAAGCCTTTTTCGAGCGCAAGGTGACAGAAAAAAACCACTGGAGGATATCGCTCCGCAGAGACGAGAGATTCAGCAGTACCAAGATCATACTGCGCCTGCCGGAACCATTCGCCGGAATCTGGTGCCATCTAAAAATCTCCTGACTGCTCTACCTTTGAGTATGTTGTCAAATGAATAAATTGTTTCATCATGACTTTCTTGACCTGTCCGTACCAGCCGCTGTTCCGAACCCCCAGTGCCAGCACTTGACGACGGGTCCGCCCAACACCACAACCCCTGCCCCGCTGGCGCAACTGACAGGGATGATGCGGGCACGCTCACGACGGTAATCCCCTCACCCGGGGGGGTGAGCCCATCCGGGGCTATTTTGGCCTCCGATTGCCCGGTTTGGTACACACTTTAGGCCGGAAACGCAAAAAAATCAGTCGCATGTTTTGAACGAAGGCGATTTCAGGCCCTGATTCCCAGGATTCTCCCGATT
Source organism: Methanoregula sp. (assembly GCA_041663625.1). Taxonomy (GTDB): domain Archaea; phylum Halobacteriota; class Methanomicrobia; order Methanomicrobiales; family Methanospirillaceae; genus Methanoregula. Next base: position 20,353 of record JBAYMI010000003.1, on the reverse strand, counting down.
ATCCTGTCAAAAATCGGCCGACACAGACCGGTTACAGGTGAAAAAGCCGGGTTCGATCGTGGGCACCCCAGGCAGGCCAAAAGGGGATCAGTTACCGGGGCCCGGTACAAGCAATGCCGGGGCATCGCACTACGCCCTCTCCACGGCCGGCACCAGGGACAATAATCGATCGCGTTGTTGAGATCATACCGTAATAACCCGGTCATTCCTCCGTGCATTCCGTATCGGATCTTAGCAACGATTTCAGTATCCTCCGGTCCCGGGTCCGCCCGTTAATACCAGCCCGGTCCCGCCGGACACAGCGGGGATGGATAAAATATAATCTCCGACAAGACACCTGCCCGATTCTCGAAGTTGAATGATTAGTATATTCCAGACCTACAAAGGAAGTATCTCTGATTGAACAACAGGGAAAATAAAGGTGAGCCGATGCCAGGCAACCAGCGTGCAGATTCGGGGGAATCCAAACAATTCATCAAAAATCTGCGGTGAACAATCGTTCTCATCAATTGATCCAAATCACGCGCCATTAAAATCCAATGGAAATAAAAAAAAAATTTCCGTACGCTTTCGGGTGTTTGATTATCAGTTGAATAACCGGTCACTACCGAATTTATGACAGGATATTCTCATGACAGATAAGATAACGTTGCATGTATTGCTGCATCTCCGGATCGATCTCGTACCGGACATGTTTCCCGGTTTTTTTAAGACAAATAATTCCGGCATCCCGCATACGGTTGATGTACCACGTGATCATGGAACCGGGTTTTCCGAGTGAGTCCCTGAGATCCTTCCAGCTGATGTCAGGATTTATCAGCAACAGGGTGAGAATCCGGTTGTCAGTATCGTTCCGGATAAAGGACAGGAGGTTTTTTTCCCGGTCGGTAAAATGTCCGGAATTTTCAAAATACCGGGTGTGTCCTTTCCTTGTGAAGACTGAAATTTTCTCCCTTGTCTGAAGTATAAAAAGATGGTATTGGAGAGTACCGGATTTGATCCCCGTCATCTGGACGATGGCATTAAAATTAATACCCGGATTGTCCTGTATGCACGAGTAGATAAGACTCCGGGCAGCATTATCAAAAACCCTGCTCTTTGAGATTTTCCGGTATCCCAGATAAGAAAACATCTTAAAAAACAAGGACAATTCCAACGGGAACGCAACAACAGGAGTGAAAGACAGTGCGAGAGCCATGAGGAGGATCTGGGGCGGGACTTCCGAGGCATCTATCGGGACAGCCATGTTCGGATGTGTATCGGTGATTACCTCAGGAGCCACCGTTTTTACGCTGTATCCATTGGAAACAGCACCGGCCGGTAATGCGACTGCCGATAGTGAATAGAGTAATAAGATTAAAACCGAAATGATTTTAATCGATTTATGCATTTGTGAAGATTTCCCATACGATAAAAAAAAGGTTTCGATTTACACTGCATATGCCGAATACGTGTAACTTTGTGAACCGGTTACAGATTGTCCATAGACTTCAGATCTCCATGTGCCGGAAGTAAGACCTCCGGTTCGGGTTATCTGCACATTGATCCGGCCATCAATGACACCATCGACATTATCATAATAGGGACCAAACAGGGAATCCGGAGCATAGATTGTAAGAGCAAGTGAATTCGAAGGATTCCCCCAATTCAGACCAGAATAAAACGCAGTATTTCCTGAAGATACTGATGTCGCGTACCACTGGGACTGGCCCTGGGAAATAGATGATCTACTGAGACGGGACATATCCCGCAGGTTTAATGAATCCACGTTCAATGTATCCGGTCCCGTCATAACGATGTACCCGTCTTTTTCTTCAACAATCGTTGCCGATACTGCCGGTACAGCCACTGCTGCACCGATCACTAACAATAGTGCTAACAAGTGAACCTTCATGGTATCACGGGAAAGCATCTGAATCTCGGTTTAATACTCGTTCTTGTTCAAAAGTTGAACTATCATGGAAAGATTGAGTTTTGAACGAGAGAACATTTATGGCACGATGTAATACCATGGAGACGCGGGTATCACCTGATATTCGCCGGTTCGGGAAGGACATGGTATCACAATCACAGTTACTTCCCGGATCGTTATCCCGAAGAAACGTACAGGAACGGGAGTTCACACTCGAAACCCTGAAAATCGGCAAATAATAATTTCAACAGTTTTAATCCGCCGCGGGAGAGCCCCTTCGGGGGAAAGCCGAATGCTGTGGAGAAGATCTTCTCAAGAAAATCCTGGACTGCGGCGGCATTTATCTTTATATAGGATGGGGGTCTCAACCCCATCATCAATTCCGGAAGAGGTCAGGTTACTATGAAAATATCCTGAAATTTTCAGTTTGCATCCTTGTGGTTCTTAGGCATTATGTCTGGATTCATGAAAAAATCATGACGGTCAGGATGGATAGTGACAGTCCGGGATTATCATGGTTATAATGAGGGTAAATTCCCGGTTACGATGAATAGTTTCAGTTTTGAACGATAAACCGTTTTAAATACTCCATCAAACGGGCACTTGTGGACAACATTCAGTTGTCCTGCCATCCAGTCCGGAGAGAGGCAGACATCACATCCACGTAAAACCTCTTCTCTCCGATCTGTATGGACGTACACACCACATCACAATGCCCATGATAATAAAAACCGAGGTGGTTCTATTTCAAATCTTCTTGCAACGGTTACCACGTCTGAAAAACGGAAAAACCTTCTTATCCTTTTACTCAATGGTCCCCGACTCTGGGAGGAAATTAAAGACACGCTGAATGTCAAGGCATCCGGGATGCTTCCCCAGATAAAGATCCTTGAGATCGAGGGTCTGGTCGTTAAAGAGGGACGACAATTCCGGCTTACTGATTCCGGGCAGATTGTTGCATTTCACCTGGAACAATTCGACAGGACCCTGAGGGTAATCGATCAGCAGAAAAAGTACTGGCAGGAACATGATATCAGGGCATTACCCCGGGAATTTTTCTTCCGGCTGGGTGAATTAAAAAAGGCCCAGATTAACGAGGCCGGGACAGACGAGATCCTGGAACCGCATGCACAGTCCCTTGACATGATCATGAAGTCAAAAAAAGTGTCGGGTATATCACCGGTAGTCCATCCGGTGTACCCGGAACTCTTCCGGTCTCTTGCACTAGACGGGAGAGAAGTAAGGATTATTCTGTCGAAAAACGCATTCGCCAAAATCCGGAAAGAATATTATGATCTCTTTCTTGAGGGGCTACAATACGAAAATGCGCATCTTTCAGTATATGAGGATGACATGAGATTTTCCACTATTGTAACAGAAAAAAACCTCTGTATGGAACTATTCACAAAAACCGGATTATTTGATTCAAAACGGGATCTCGTGAGTATCGATCCCATGGCGGTAAAATGGGGCGAGGATGTTTTCTCATACTTCTTTAACCGCTCCCATCCGGTTAAAAAAGACGGGCAGTACTGAGGAGAATCGTGAATGTTGAGTCACTTCGATAAAAAGATTTCAGATCTTTTTCATAAGGGATTATTTCTTCAAATTATTGTCCGAATGAAATTTTTCTACAATGTTTGAGAGGATACTGCACATGAAAACATTTTACACAAGGGATTGGAATATACCTGCACCCCACCCACACATGTTTTATATTGTAAATATCAATACATTTACGCATGAGGGGGTACTCCAATTAAAACCGTGTTGCCGACCCGATATTTCCAATATCGGGATTTGCCGCCTGGTGCCGGTAAACAACCCGGATACTATTGGGGACACGGCAATAATCCCCTTGCAAAAAAGAGATTTCCGAGAGGATGTACATGATCCAGTTTGATCACTTGTCTAAAGAGTATGACGGGGTCCTGGCAGTGAACGATCTTACTGCTGAGATCCAATCCGGCGAGATATTCGGGCTCCTTGGTCCAAATGGCGCCGGGAAGAGCACGACGATCCTGATGCTGATCGGGCTCATTGAACCAACCTATGGACGCTGCCTGATCGACGGTGTTGAAGTGGCAAGAAACCCGATCACGGTTAAGCAACACATCGGCTACATGCCAGAAGACGTAGGATTCTATCCCTCCCTCACAGCGGAAGAGAATCTTGCGTATTTCGCGAGACTGTTCCAGATGGAGCGGGCGCAATACCAGAAACGGATCGCCGATCTCCTGTCGCTCGTGGGCCTTGATGGGGTAACGAAAAATGTCAGTGGGTATTCCAAAGGGATGCGCCAGCGGCTCGGGATTGCAAATGCGCTCCTGAATGATCCGTCCGTTATCATCCTTGACGAACCGACCGCTAACCTCGATCCGCAGGGAGTCGCCGATTACCGCCGGATCATAGCCGGTGTTGCAGAGGAGGGAAAGACCGTGTTTGTCTCATCGCATATCCTTTCCGAAGTAAGCCGGGTCTGCACCTCGATCGGGCTCCTCTCGAAGGGACGGCTGATTGCGCAGGGGAAATGGGAGGACCTGAGCCAGGAACTGCGTGTCGGCAATGATGCCAGGATCACGATCACTCTTGAGACCCGCGACCCGATGCCGGAGTTTTCGCATGCAGATCTTCTCTCGGTAAAATATTCCGACGACAGGATGTCTGCAACCTTTGTTGCCCGCTCGGATATCACCGATTCTGTCATCGATGCCTGCACGAAGGCGGGAGTCCGGTTGCATGGGATCCGGCGGGAAGGTGCCTCGCTCGAGGATATGTTCCTTTCTTACTATGACAATACAGGAGTTCCGCAAAATGGCTGAGCCTGGAGTATTCATTATAGCAAAGAAGGAGTTTGTCGATCATGTCCGCAGCAGGAAGTTTCTCCTTCTCCTGGGAATCCTGCTCGTCGTTGCATGTGTTGGGATTCTCAACGGAATCGCGGACTACCATGCAGAAGTAAAAGATTACGACAGCTTCCAGAGTATAATTTCCGCTTCTCCCACGGGAGAATCCAAGCTCCCGGAGTACCTGACATTAAAACCCTCGGTACTCCTGGTCTTTAACGAGATGGGTACGCTCTTTGTGATGATCGGGGGTATCCTCGGGATCGCCATGGGATTTGATCTCGTCACCCGGGAGAAGGAGAGCAAGTCGCTAAAACTCCTCCTCGCACACCCGGCGTACCGGGACGAAGTGATAAACGGCAAAGCTCTTGGAGGGATTTCTGCCATCGCTGTCGCTCTTGCGGTGGTAATGGTACTGTCACTTGCCCTCCTGCTTATTTCTGGTCTTGTCCCCGATGGACTCGAACTTATGTATATCCTCATCTTCTCGGCTGTCACCTTCCTCTACATCTTCACCTGTTTTGCCATCTCGCTCATGATATCAACAGTATGCGAGGAGAGTGGAAAGGCACTGATCTTTTCGCTCGTGATCTTTATTGTCCTCGGATCCCTGATCCCCACCGTGCTCAGTACCCCCTTCATAATGGAAAAGGTTGTCGGCCCTGCACCCGAGATGCCCCATGCCCTGAGCGACCAGGTTTTGACATCGCTGCAGAAGAGCGGGAGCGGGTCCCAAAAGAATGACCTGACAGAAGAACAGAGCCGTAAGGAATGGAGCCGCTTCAAGGAGCAGACCCGGGCATACGGGGGCAGGCAGATGAGCACGAGGGACATCCAGTACTTCTTCTCTCCAGTCAAGAACTACGAAAAGATTGTAACATGTCTCACTGATCCGACAATGATCCGCTATGTGGTCTACTTCACTCACGTTGAGACCCAGGTACAAACGATTGACAGCAAGGGAGATGCGCTGACGGTCGATACCTTTTACATGCCGGACCTGGACTTTGATTTTTCCGGTATTCTTTCCATGATTACCGGCAACATTATCGCGCTTTGTGTCCTGCCCTCCGTGTTCTTCGGGCTTGCATATGTCCGGTTCATGAGAATGGATATCCGGTAGGGGGTAATTAAATGACGGGAAACTATTACACGGGTACCATACAAAAACACGACGGACATACTGCCCGGCGGCGGGAAGCCGGAGGAACAAACCAGCAGGGGCGGGATGAAAAATGACGGATTATTCTGTTCTTGCCATTGCCAGAAAGGAGTTCTTCGATCAGTTGATAAGCCGGAAGTTCCTGCTCATCCTCGGGATCCTGCTTATTGTTTCCGTTATCGGGATCCTCAACGGGGTTTCTGATTATCATGCGTCAGTAACAAGTTACAATAACCTGCAACAGTCCGCTTCAGGATCTGGCGGGTCGATATCACCGGTTGACCAATATATGAAACAAAAACCGTCCGTGCTCCTTGTCTTTTACCAGATAGGCATAGCCTTCGGGCTGATCGGGGGCATCCTCGGTATTGCCATGGGGTTCGATCTCATCACCAAGGAAAAGGAGAGAAAGTCGCTGAAGATCCTCCTGGCACACCCGGTGTACCGGGACCAGGTGATCAATGGCAAGACCCTTGGCGGCATTGCAGCGATCATCCTCGCCCTTGGATGTACCATGGCGGTGTCGCTTGCAATCCTGCTTCTCTTCGGGATCGTGCCGGCACTATCTGAGATACTCCCGATCCTGGTCTTTTATGCTGCGACATTCCTGCTCATCTTCAGCTTCTTTGCCATTTCCATCATGATGTCAACCCTGTGTGAAGAGAGCGGACAGTCGCTCGTATACACCCTGATCACCTATGTCATGCTCGGGACATTTATTCCCGCGCTGATCATGTCGCCTCTCGTGATGGAGAAGGTCGTCGGCCTGGCACCGGAAATGCCGGAGATGACCGCCTACCCGGCGGAGAACACGGCGAATCCCTCAGACCATGCTGCAGAAATCGAACGGATCCAGAAAGAGAACCGGGATGCATTGGAGAGATACGGCGAACAGAACATGGCGTATAAAGAGAGTATTACCTGGTGGGTCAATAACCAGGTACTGCTCTCCCCGACGAATAATTATGCAAGGATCTCCGCATTCATGACAAATCCGACCGCGATGAGCGAGACACTCTACGGTCTGACGGGGGCAGGGACATCCGGAGGTATGAACGATGACGATAGGACGATCCTTGTCACGTATAAATCCAGAAAAATCGTTGACTTTGACGTTTACAGCATCCTTGCCATGCTTACCGGAAATCTCACAGCCCTGCTGGTCATGCCGGCAGTATTCTTCGGGCTAGCGTACGTCAGGTTCATGAGAATGGATATCCGGTGAGGCTTTTGTTTCTGAATTTTTCTCCGGAGAGAATATCCAATGGGATCCGGCCATTTTTTTTCATACTGGTAACAGGAATGATTGTTTTCAGTCATCCGGTTACTGCAATAGATTCCTCGACATATAGCGACATGATAATCAAATGCGATGTCCCCGGCAAAGTTATCGAGGCCGGCGAGACCGTACGTTTCGATATCAGGGTAACGAACAATGGGCCGGAGATCTACCGCAAGCTATGGTACGAGACGTTCGATGGGAAACGGCTGGACTGGAAGATGAAGTTCATGGACGATTCAAACGAGATTACGTTACTGGCAATCGACCAGTACACCTCGAAAAATCTTACGTTCATCATTGAGACAAGCTCTGATACCCCGGTCGGCGACTATACCGTCCGGCTCCATGTCGGCGACGGCTGGTACTGGCTGTACCCGAAGGTGTCGAAGACCCATGCCGGGGAGAAAGGAACCCTCGAGATGAAAATTGTCGATACCGAGGGTGAAAAAGTAAAAGGCGCGATTATCGAACTGGTCCCGGAGAACGTATTCTCCCCGACAGTCCGGTTGATGAGCGCGGCGGACGGCAGCGTCAATGCACTGGTCCCGGATGACGAGTATACGATGAAGATCTCCAAGGTCGGCTATATTGCACTCGAAAAGAAGGACGTGACCGTCAAGGGCGGCATCATCACGAAGGCCGGGACCATCATGCTGGAACGGTCTCTCTTTGCCGCTGAACTGGTCGTCAACTCTCCGTCAATCACGACGTCCATCGGGAAAAACCCGGGTTACGTGATGGTGATCCGGAATATCGGCAAGAGCGACGACACCTACCTGCTCGCCTCGGCCGGCACTCCTGAAGGATGGTATGTCCGGTTCCATGAGAGCGGGACCGAGGGGTCGGATATCTCCGACATCTACTTAAAATCCGGTGACGATAAGACGCTGGATGTCGAGGCAATTCCCCCGTATGGTATCCAGACCGGCGATTATAATTTCTCTGTCAGTGCTGAATCGTCCGAAACGGTTTACACTCAGAACCTGAGCGTGAAGATCCGCGGGAACTACGACCTGAATCTCTATGCAGACAAGTACCGGTACGAAGTGAACAAGGGCGATGCTGTCACGTTCCCCGTCACCATTATAAATGGGGGGGATGCCGGGCCGCTGACCAGCGTCAGGATCGCGGTCGAGGCCCCGGAAGGATGGACAGCGGAGATCACTCCTGATACCATCGCGAGCATCAAGCCAGACGGGAAATCAATCGTCTCCGTCAAAGTCATTCCTCCGGCAAACATCGTGGCAAGCGAGTACAAGATAACGGTTAAGGTCACTTCCGACCAGACCGAGAAGAGCGACGAGTTCCATATCCTCATCAAAGAGCAGTCGATGGTTGCCGTGTTCGGGGTGTTAGTCCTCGGGATCGTGGGAGGGGGGGTGTATTACATGTTCAGGAAGTACAAGCGGAGATGAGAAAGATGATGAGGGAAATTATTACAATTCTTCTGGTTATCACAGCGGTTTTATTTGCCGGGTGCACCGGCCAGGATGAGCCGGGGATTCCAGAACAGGTACAGCAGACGATCACTCCTGTTAGCACATCCTTCGGGACTGTAGCAATGACCACAGTAACGCGCCCTGTCACAACGGTTCACGTAATAACAACAGAGAGCCCGATCAGGATTTTCAATGGGGAATACCACTGGGCAGAGTACCGGATTAATAATACAGTTACCATGCCACCCAACCCCCGCTATCAGTGGGAATATAACGCAAAAAACGAACGCTCATCTGAATTATATAACGGAATTCCAGCAATTCATGAAAAAATTACAATAACCGGTGATGACGACAATTTTGATAATGCGTATTATGAAACTGAAAACATGTATTTTGAGAAATCAACAAAACGGTTCCTTGGAGGTACCATTACAATCAGGAGAAATGGCGTGGACGAACCCGAAGAGTTCCTTCCTGGTGATGATATATTTCACGAGGATCGCAACTGGGGCCGGTTGCTCATTTCTCCGTTTGAAGAGATTAACATGTCACTCTCTGCTGAAGGTGTTGAATCCGTTACCGTACCGGCAGGTACGTTCCCGGATGCCCGGACATATTCCGGAAAATTTCATAATCTGTCAAAATTCCCAATAACCTTCTGGATTTCTAATGAAATTCCCGTGCCAGTCCAGTACCGGATCCAAAGACCGGATTTGGATGGCGACGACCCAATCCAGACATTTGAGCTGATGGGATGGGGATAGGTTGAAGCAATCCCCCGGATATACCTGTTTTTCGTAGAAAAATAAATCACTCAACCCCATGGCACTGCTGTGGTTTGACAACAGAAAGTGTTGTGAATGATGGATCTTGTAGGGAATTTGTCCCTTCACGTTCAAGCACTACGATCCGGCCATCCTGTTCGATATCACTCATGTCATGGGTGATAATGATGATAGTCTTGTTGTTCAGCTTGTTAATAACAGAATAGATCGATTTTTTTGATTCGCTATCTATGGATCTTGTGAATTCATCGAATATTATTACCGGCGAATCCCGCAGGATAACGCGGGCCAGTGCAATTTTCTGTTTCTCTCCGCTGGACAGGTTCAGGCCGGACTCGCCAACTTCAGTTTCATATTTGTTCGGGAGTCTCATAATAAATTCATCGAGTTCCGCTTTTTTTGCCGCATTCTCAACATCTCCACGGGATGCAGACATATCACCGATGAAAATGTTCTCATAGATTGTACCATCAAAAACAAGGGCATCTGCAAAGACTACGGATACAGACTTACGGAGAGATTCCCTGCTCAGGGACGCAAGAACCTGGCCACCGATGATAATTGATCCCTTGTCCGGGCGGTATAATCCGCATAACAATCTGATGAGCGTTGATTTTCCGGATCCATTGTCCCCGATGAGATAATTTCTGCCTTTGACGAAGGTTGCACTGAAACCTTTGAGTATGGCCCTCGTGTCATAGGAAAACCAGACAGCATGGAATTCTATGCTTTCCACGGGTGTGGGAAGGACATTTTTCCCCCATGGTTCCTTTTTCAGCGAGAGAACCTCGCCGATCCGGTCAAATGATGCCTGGGAACTCTTATACGTAGTCCAGTACATCGACAGCAGCTGGACGGGTGAATAGAACAAACCGATGTATCCCATAAACGCAGTAAATGTCCCAAGGCTCATCGTTCCGCTGATCACTTCCATGCTGCCGAATATGAGGAGCAGTAACGTCGGGATGCCGTAAATTATCATCCCCACCGAAGAACTCATCGATGATACCCTGACAACATCCAACGACGCAGCAGTGTATTTTGCCAGGTGGACGTCAAACTTATCGTGAATCCACTGCTCCAGTAAAAACACTTTTGTGAGCGGCACGATCGAATACGCTTCTTTTAAAAAAGAGTTCATACCGGCAGCGGAATCCAGCGAATCCCGCTGGTATTTTTTTACCTTGTTTCCGTAATACACCGAAGAGATGATAAACAGGACGATGGGGCACGATATGATTACGGCCAGATTTGGATTTAATGCGAACATTATCATGAAGGGGAGGATAAACCCAACTATCGTAACAATAATCTGGGGAATAATCGAGGTAACGGTACTGACTGCCGTATAGGTATTCCCTATCGTCCTTGTCAGCAGGTCGCCGGTTTTTATTTTCTGGAGATCCGATAACGAGGCCTCCTGGACCGCCCCGAAAAGCTCGTGTGCAAGTTCTTTGAAAAGTACCAGGTTCAGCCGGCCCCGGATAATGTTTGAACAATAACCCGACAGTGCGGAAAGGAGAAATAATCCGGACATTCCGAGGATGATCGGTACAAGCAGGGTCGTGTCTTTCCCAATCAGGACCGAATCGATCAACCGGCCCAGGATCAGGGGAGTGGCAAGAGAGAAGATGGTCCCGAATAAACTCAGGAGTATTAACGCAATGATTGCAAAAAGATGGGACAGGATAAGTCCCTTAAGCAGCTGGTTGCTGCCACGTTCCTTCTGAGGGATCATAATCGCACAATACTTTCCTCTTCAGATCGCCGGTCTTTGCTGTTTCAAGTGCCCTGCAATCAGAGCAACTGTACCTGAATTCACATGCGCCGCACTTATCCAGGTCATTGAGGCTTAGGTTCCAGTATTTCTTCTGGATACTGTCGTCTGTATTTTTGAAAAACGTCCATAATTTCCGGTCGTTGATATTGCCAAGAGAATGGTTTCTCATCATGGGGCAGGGGAGTACTTCCCCGTTCCAGGCAATCGTGACGCTGTTGGCGAGGCACGGATGCAACCGGTTGTTATGGGTGAACATGGATAGATTTGTCCGGGGAATTTTCTTTTTTGAGTTCAGGGGAGAGCCGGGTTGCAGGGGCGTGAAGGTCCGGGAGACCATATCTGTCATGACATTTTTGGGCAGGTCTCCGGATAATTCCGGTGATTTTGCATAGTCCAGGGGAAGTAAATAGGTGTGGCGATCTCCGATCCCGGACAGATCGTCGGTCTGCAGGATCAGGGTTACCTTATTCTCCAGGTACGCGAGTTGGTCTTTTGAAAAGTGTTCCCGGTGGCCGATGAGGATTACTTTTTCACAATGTTCCGTTGCATAGTCAAGGATTTCCCGGGTCTTTTCCCAGTCCCGTGTCAGGTTGCCGCCTTTTACCAGGATCGACATGCAGTGGAGGCGATTGAGCTCGACAATGAGTTCTTTCCACCGGTCCATGCTTACCGGGATCCCGTCTTCAGCCCAGGTATTACAGCCAAGGCAGCCCCTGCTTCTTGAAATTCCTGACTGTCCGCAATACCAGCAGGATCGATCGCATTCATTGCCGATCTCCAGGACCGCAGCGCTGAGCGCCGGGGGATTTCCTTCCTGGTATTCTGCAATCGGGGAACCCAGCCGAATCTTTTCAATAAACACCTTTTTTGGATAAAAGTTGCCGACAACACGGTGCTTCAAATCCCGGAGGAATGGGTTCTCCGGATCCGCTTCCCCGTTTTTCTCACATGCTTCAATCAGCTTTGATTCATCTGACGTAAGGGCATAGACATTTCCCTCGATGAGATCATAGATCGCGCCATTTCTGGCGCCCTTGATGTAATAACATTCCGGGTTTAACCTGAAGTACATAATTAATCTCCTGATGTCGAAGATACCCGGGAGAGCCAGGTATAATGATCCTTGACCATATTGTTGAGCAGATCCGGGCAGGCCTCCCCGATGCTGAATACCCGGGACAATTCAATTTTCTTCCGATTTTCATCATCTTTACAAATGATGGAGGCGTTTTCAAAAGATCCATCCCCGGCAAAACTGGCAAAACATTTCCCGCATGCCCTGTTGATGCTGCACGATCCACAGGAGTCCAGGTGTTCAGTATACCTGTTTATCAGGTTTGCGATATTCTGGAAGCCCAACCCGGTCCTGACATTCCCGATCGGGAAATACTCATTGATGCGCTCACAGGCATGGAAATTTCCACTGCAGTCGACAAAGATCTTCTTTCCGGGAATACATGCCCCGGAATAGGGGAAAACCATCCGCTCACGGGAATTCAAGACCGAGGGTGAATAGAGGATCCGGCTTGCTGATTCCGCGAAGATCCGGTAGAAGAATGCATGTGCATCCTCATCATACGGGTCATTTTCAAGAAAATACCGGAATGCCTCAGTCATGGTTTTCCGGAACGCTGCGATATCCTCACCAGAGAACTGATCGTAATAGTTACACCCGTTCCTGTCACTGGGGATAGTGATATTTCCCAACCGTGGAACCTCAGGGAGGCTGAAGAATGCATCAAGGTCGAATGGATTGGTCTTATAATCGTATACACACATTGCACCGCATTTGTCAGACTTCTTTTTCATGAACCGTTGCACATTTTTCATCACATCGGAAAACGAGCCCCGGTTTCCTGGGTACACGCGTTTCCGGTTGTGCTCTTCTTCCGGCCCGTCAATGCTGAAATTAACAAAAAAACCGTGTTCCACCAGGAAATCGTCTTTTTCTTCTGTCAGGAGGGTCCCGTTCGTGGTAAACGAGAAGAGAAAATGCAGTTCAGGATACGTGGTTTCAAGATATTTCACGCATTTTTTTATCAGATCAAAATTCATCAGGGGTTCCCCGCCATAGAACGTCACTGCCGGCATCCGCGTCGGGTTGTACTCCAGACCTTCAAGAAACAACGATACATAATAATCCACTGCTTTTTTCGCTGTGGGAAGATCCATTTTTTTCCGGGTCCGATTCCGGGAGAGCGAATACGCTTCAGAGTAAATACAATACCGGCATCTCAGGTTGCAGTTTTCGGTTACCCCCAAAATGATCTGCTGTAGTCCCTCCCGCATTATCAGCGGCCTGATGTCCTCTGCTTTGAGGGGGGGCCTTGGTTTAACACCATCCTGTTTAGGACGGATCCGGTTAAGTTTTTCCAAAAACCGGGAGTAAAAGAGAAGATCTTCCTTGTTTTTTTCGGTTGCAGCAATCTCCTCCATCTGTCGGGGATTTGCTGAAACCAATTTTTTCATGAGGGGGTTCGAAGGAAACGCAATCCCGATTTCATTATCATAATAATAGATGTTTCCGGACAGGCTTTCAAATTCCATGTTTTTTCCTCCAAAAAAATAGTTAGGATTAGGGATCGGCAGTTACCCGCTTACCATGCGTCCACGTCGTCTATCGCCTTGTTCGTATTCTCAATACTTGAAAAAGGGTTTGCTGGGTTGCAGGCTGTGCAATTAGCCGCACAATCGCAGTTGGCCATGGGCGATACATCTTCAATGACTCCAAGGGTTTCCATTTTTTTACCTCCGTTTTGTCTTTTTCCGGGGCATGAGGTGTTAATCATAAATCCTGTTACGACAATCACTCTTCTGCCTCAAGGCAGGCGCGGGTTCATCGAGTGTGCAAACTTGGGTGAACCCGCCCCACATTTTCTGACAGTCATTATACCCGGTGTCTCGTGATTCATTCACGCAGCGGATATTCCTGCCAAACTGATCCTTAAATATATGATAATATATTTTAAATGATGGTCATTTTTTTATTATGACGAGTGTTTTTTAATCCCGTTGAAATTTTTTAATCACGCTGATTAAAAAAACACTCCATGATTGCATGATCAATCACGTCCTGGCATTTTTCGTTCAAAAAAACCTTTATTTTTTTATCAATTAATTCCAGAAAAATAATCCCGGGTAGGAATTCCCGTTTGGTTTCAGAATCGTTTTAGTTTTGAACGATAACCCATTTTGGTTCTTCTCCAGATTCAGGAGGGAGCCGGTCCAACGAGCCATACAAATTGTTGGATGGTTACATGGGAAAACGTGAACGTGCGATTGATTTCATCGCAGTATTAAAAAAAAGTCATCCGGTAACAAGTCAGTCCTGTTCCCGGGTCCAGGTGAGGGTATTTTTTCCGAGCAATGCGCCAGTATACGATTTCCCATCAGGGGCCATATCGTACGTAAAGGGTGAAGATATTTTACCTTTTGTCCAGGTACCGGTAAGTCTCGGAGGATTCCCGCTTGTTGAACCGGATATTATTACCTGTTGATAAGAGTCGGTGCCGCTCACCGATGTCCCGGTCTGTGTCAGCACATATACCCATCCGTCATCCCTCTTCCAGGATCCCGTCCACGACAGGCATGTTCCCTCTGAACAGGGTTCACTGGTATTACAAACATTCCCGCATGCCCCACAGTGCTGACTGTTGCTCTGTGTATCGATACAGGACCCATCGCAGCTGGTCTGGCCGGATGGACAGGATGGATTTCCTGACGTAATCGTAGTCACAGGAATTCCCGTTGTGACGGAAGCACCGGAAGTCCCGGATGTTCCCGTAGTCACCGACACTGCCGGAGTCTGCACTGGAGCCGGAGATACCGGTGGCTGGGATGTGTCTGTGCACGCAGAGACAAGGATCAGTACGAAGAGCAACCCGGCAACAATGACGGGGAGTGGTTTATTTTTCCTGATAGCAGACATTCTTGTAGAGAAAATAATGCGAGATACATATTTATTTTAAATGGTGTAAAATTTTTCAATACCGTTGAAATTTTTTAATCGCACTGATAAAAAACTCCATGATTGCATGATCAATCACGTCCTGGCATTTTTCGTTCAAAAAAACTTTATTTTTTTATCAATTAATTCCAGAAAAATAATCCCGGGTAGGAATTCCCGTTTGGTTTCAGAATCGTTTTAGTTTTGTACAATAACCCATTTTGGTTCTTCTCCATATTCAGGAGGGAGCCGGTTCAACGAGCCATACAAATTGTTGGATGGTTACATGGGAAAACGTGAACGTGCGATAGATTTCATCGCAGTATTAAAAAAAAAGGTTCTCCGATAACAAGTCAGTCCTGTTCCCGGGTCCAGGTGAAGCTATTTTTTCCGAGGATCCCGCCGGAGAACGATTTCCCATCCGGGGCCATATCAAATGTACAGGGGACAGAATATCCCAATTTTCGCCACGTCCAGTTACCGGTTAGTCTCGGAGGATTCCCGCTTGTTGAACCTGATATATTTATGTGATTATAAGTACTGTCAAAGCTGCTCACTGATGTCCCTGTCTGTGTCATCTCGAACGTCCTCCCCTCATCGACCCAGGATCCTGTCCATGACAGGCACGTTCCCTCGGAACAGGGTTCACTGGTATTACATATATTCCCGCATGCCCCACAATGCTTACTGTTGCTCTGCGTGTCGATGCAGGACCCATCGCAGCGGGTCTGGTCGGACGGACAGGATGGATTTACTGACGTAATCGTAGTCGCTGGAATTCCCGTTGTGACGGATGCACCGGGAATCCCGGATGTTCCCGTAGTCACCGACACTGCCGGAGTCTGCACTGGAGCCGGAGATACCGGTGGCTGGGATGTATCTGTACATGCAGAGACAAGGATCAGTGCGAAGAGCAACCCGACAAAAATGACGGGGAGTGTTTTATTTTTCATAATTGACGACATTCTGATAGAGAAAATAATGCGAGATACATATTTATTTTAAATGGTGTAAAATTTTTCAATCCCGTTGAAATTTTTTAATCGCGCTGATAAATTACTGTCAATTTTTTTATCGATTAATTCCAGAAAAAACGTCAGGTAGGAATTCCCGTTTGGTTTTGGAATCGTTTTAGTTTTTGAACGATACCCCTTTTTATTTCTTCTCCATGTTCAGAACGAAGCCGGTCCAACGAGCCACACAAATTTTTGGATGGTTACATGGGAAAACGTGAACGTGCGATAAATTTCACCGCATTATTAAAAAATATGGTCCCCCGGTAACAAGTCAGTCCTGTTGCCGGGTCCAGGTGATGATATTTTTTCCGAGCAACCCGCCGGAGAACGATTTCCCATCTGATGCCATATCTAACGTAAATGGTGATGAAATTTTACCATGTGACACCCAGGTACCAGTAAGTCTCGGAGGATTCCCGCTTGTGGAACCGGAAAATATTTCCTGATTATAAGAGTCAGTGCCGTTCACCGATGTCCCGATCTGTGTCAGCTCGTATTTCCCCCCATGATCATCGATCCAGGATCCTGCCCATGACAGGCACGTTCCCATCGAACATGGTTCACTGGTATTACATGCATTCTCGCATGCCCCGCAGTGCTGACTGTCGCTCTGCATATCAATACAGGTTCCATCGCAGCTGATCTGGCCGTACGAACAGGATGGATTTCCTGACGTAATCATGGTCACAGGAATTTCAGTTGTGACGAAAGTACCGGAAGTCCCTGATGTTGCCTGAGTTAATGGCACGGCCGTAGTCTGCGTGGCAGCCGGAGATACAGGTGGCTGGGAGGTGTCGGTGCATGCAGAGACAAGGATCAGTGCGAAGAGCAACCCGGCAACAATGACGGGGAGTGTTTTATTGTTCATAATGGACAACATTCTTGTAGAGAAAATAATGCGAGATACATATTTATTTTAAATGGTGTAAAATTTTTCAATACCGTTGAAAATTTTTAATCACGCTGATAAATTACTGTCAATTTTTTTTATCAATTAATTCCAGAAAAATAATCTCGGGTAAGAATTCCCGTTTGGTTTCAGAATCGTTTTAGTTTTGAACGATAACCCATTTTTAGTTCTTCTCCAGATTCAGGAGGGAGCCGGTCCAGCGAGCCATACAAATTGTTGGATGGTTACATGGGAAAAAGTGAACGTGCGATAAATTTCACCGCAATATTAAAAAAGGTCACCCGGTAACAAGTCAGTCCTGTTCCCGGGTATAGGTGAGGGAATTTTTTCCGAGCAAACCGCCGTAGAACGATTTCCCATCCGGGGCCATATCAAACGTACAGGAGAAAGGATATGTAGTACCATTTTTACCATGTGACACCCAAGTACCGGTAAGTCTCGGCGGATTCCCGCTTGTTGAACCGATATTGTAATGTGATGATAAGTACTGTCAAAGCCGCTCACCGATGTCCCGGTCTGAGTCAGCTCAAACGTCCTCGCCATATCCGCGCTCCACCAGGATCCTGCCCATGACAGGCACTTTCCCTCGGAACAGGGTTCACTGGTATTACATACATTCCCGCATGCCCCACAGTGCTGACTGTTGCTCTGTGTATCGATACAGGATCCATCGTAAAGGGTCTGACCGGACGAACATGAAGGATTTCCAGGCGTATTCGTGGTCGCAGGAATTTTAGTTGTGACGAGAGCTCCGGAAGTCCCGGATGTTCCCGTAGTCACCGGTATTTCCGGAACTCCCGGGGTCTGCCCAATCGGTACGAGCCCCATCGCACGCGGCGGGGAGTTCGCGTCCGGTTGCTCTGGCTAAAAAAAATCCCGGCAGAACCGGTTCGTGCAAAAAATTTCCGGGCCGACCACATTCACACCAAAATTTTTCCGGAAAAACCCGGCGCAACCAAAAATATTTTTGCCGGGCCCGGTCCGCAACAAATTTTTTTATCCGGGCCTTGTTCGCAGACTCCCGCCGCCCCTCCTCCGCATCCCCAGGCACTGCCCTCAGGATACCAGCAACTGACGATGGGCACCTCCCTCCCCGGTGACCCTGTCAGACGACACCTCCGCCGGTGACCCCTCTCACAGAAGGCTGGGATGCACCCGTGGGAATTCTGGTACAACGGAGCCTGCTGCGAGCCCGGTTGTACCTCTTTTCCCAAAAGCACCAAAAACAGAGGTCATAATTCGCAAAAATGCGGAACCGGGCCCGGAAATTACAGAGGTTTATCGAAGGGAATAATTGAGGTCAGATTTAGCAACGTTTTAATGGCAAAAGTCAGGGCCGGATTGTGGAGTCCTGGTTTTCCCGGGTGCCGGATCTGATGTCTGGATTTCGTACCGGCATTTGACGACGGTCCCTCTCCGGCCTAATGGATCTGTCCGAAGTTAATGCGTCAAACAGGGAACCCGGATAAATCCCCCTCCAGTACGCAAATGTTAACATAAATGTTAACATTAATGTATCTAAGGGGGAACTCCGGGGAATGACCATTGAAATCCTGAAGTCCATGGCAAAAGAGAACCAGGTCTTCTCGTTTGACCAGCTCTACCAGAAGACGCACATCAGTAAAGGAACGCTCAGGGTCATCCTCTTCCGGCTGGAGGAGAAAGGGTTCATCGAACGGATTGACAAGGGCAAGTACCTCATCATTCCGCTCGGGAGTGAGAAAGGAAAATACACGCTCCACGAATTTGTCATCGCGTCGTACCTTGTCGAACCGTACGCGATCTCCTACTGGAGCGCTCTCCACCACTACGGTCTCACCGAGCAGATCCCTGCCACCGTATTTATCCAGACCCCTGCACGCAAAAGCAAAAGCGCGATGGAGATTTTCGGAGTGAACTATCAGATCGTGCGGGTGAAGGAGGAGAAGTTCTTCGGAATCCGTAAGGAATGGATCGAGGAGACTCCGGTCAGCATCACGGACAAGGAAAAGACGATCATCGACTGCCTCGACAAGCCACAGTACGCCGGGGGAATCATCGAAGTCGCAAAAGCGCTCAAAAGCGGTTCGCTGGATCGCGGCCGACTCACGGACTACGCCATCCGGATCGGCAACTTTGCCGTGGTCCGTAGGCTCGGGTACCTATGCGAGAAACTGGGTGTGCAAATCGATCTCCCGCCGCCGCGTTCGAAAAAATACCTGCTGCTGGATCCTACGTTGCCGGCAGAAGGAAAGAACGATCCGAAATGGCGGCTCGTGATCAACCACGATGCCGTGCTGCCGGAGTCGCTTGAATGATCCCGGCCGTGGAGATCAAGGAACGCGCCCGGGAATCCGGCGTTCCCACCTCAACCATTGAGCGGGACTATTGCCAGAACTGGCTCCTGTCCGCACTTCGCCCAATCAACATGGCATTCAAGGGAGGGACCGGCATCCGGAAAGTGTTCATCGAGAACTACCGGTTCTCCGATGACCTCGATTTTACCCTTCTTGAACCGGTCGATGCCGGTGCATTGCAGGCAGCGGTGAGCGATGCAGTACTCCGGGTTCGTGAGGAGAGTGGCATCCTATTCGAAGACGATCCCGGATTCCGGGAAACTAAAACCGGTTTCAAGGCAACGGCCCGGTTCCGGATCCTGAACCGGGGTTCATCATCCCCGGTGAAAATCGATCTTGACCTGACCGACCCGGGCCAGGAGGATGTCCTGCTTCCGGTCAGCGAACGCCCGGTCTTCCACCCGTATTCCGACGGGCTCTCTGTATCCGTGGCTTCGTATGCGCTCGAAGAGATCATGGCAGAGAAGATACGGTCGCTCTTCCAGCGGAGCCGTTCACGCGATCTCTATGATATCGTGCAACTGGCGAACCGGGTGGACCACCGGGTTGTGAAGTCGATTCTCCTTCGTAAATGCGATGCGAAAGGTGTTGTTGTCGATATGGCGGTACTCAATGGAAAGCGGGAGCACTTCAAAGATCTGTGGCAGGTTTCTTTGGGCCACCAGATGAGCGGGGTTCCGGATTTTGATGAGTCGTTTGAGACAATGCTGGAGGTAATTGAGGGATATTCGAAGAAAAAATCCCATTCTTGAGTGAAAAATCTGGATTTTTCTGGTTTGTTATTTCTGTTATAATTATGATTTTTCCTGCTGATTGCCAGCGTTCCTCAGTACCCCCGGTTCCAACAATTGACGACGGGTCCGGTACTAACCCGGTCCCGGGTCCGTCCAATCGGTACAAGCCCGGCTCCGCCCCACTACCGTGAATCCGCATCGG
>JBAYMI010000002.1:0-23582 GCA_041663625.1 Methanoregula sp. | reverse complement strand
TTATCAGCATCGCAATCGATCTCCGGCAAAAAAATTTCAACCACCCCCTCACCCCCTGCTCAATTTTTTTCAGGCAGGGTCTGGTTGATCGGCAAACCATCTCACGCCGGCAAATCAAAAATTTTGTAGCATGTACATACATATTGTCGGATAATTATCCGATTGTAGCCTCATCAACTGACACCTCATGATCGCGATTGAACATTTTTCAGCAGAGTCTGCTTGAAAAAAATGCTCTGGGGAATACCTTAATCCAGACAAATTGTATGAATCAAGTACGTCGCTGAAATTTCCTCTGTGAATAGTGGACAGCCAGCGACTCGTATCACATCGCATCCACCTGAAATTTCGAAGAACCGTAACAAACG
The DNA here is from genome assembly GCA_041663625.1 of Methanoregula sp. Classification (GTDB taxonomy): domain Archaea; phylum Halobacteriota; class Methanomicrobia; order Methanomicrobiales; family Methanospirillaceae; genus Methanoregula. The sequence goes on along the minus strand of JBAYMI010000002.1, from coordinate 23,214 downwards.
TAACGGATGTGAGTTTTTAAAATCCCTTCCCGGACGAAGAGCCGGATGAGATCAAACCGGAACAACTCTTCGTCAATCATTCCGGGACCACTTAAACCACGGGCCAGGAAAATCCATTGAAGAGACATTCGGATATTCCTGGGCAGTGACGTTCAGCAGGTACCGGATCGCAACGTTCCTGGATGATATCTTAGTATTCGGCTGGCTTTTTTGCCATATAGTGACCCTATCCGGCGCCCGCTGCCTGTTATATCTTACACGTTTCTTTAGTCCGGGCTCAGATTTAGTGAAGTACTGAAACTGAATTGATAACGAACAATTCCGGATAGGGGTGATTCCCGTTCCTTGCTTTGTCGCGACAGGGAAAATCCGGGATAGTTAGCGGTTAACAGAACGGAGGTCCGAAATGGAAACACAACCTTAAGGGAAATACGTATTCGAATGGGAAACTTTCATTGGTGTAGCTTTCACATTCATCATTTTTATTCATCACCGGAAATTCCGCAAACATTCCGAAACCCTGATATCGGCAGTTCATCTGATAGAGATGTGATGACAGAACCGATTCAGGTGATGGGTGTGCGGGGGCTTCCCCTTATCCATGCCGGTGACGACGTTGCAGCACTTATCTGTGAGCGGATGCCGGTCGAGGACGGGGATATCCTCTGTATTGCCTCCACCATCTACTCGAAATCGAAAGGCTATACCAGATCCCTTGCATCGATCACGCCAACCGAACGGGCCATCCGGCTGGGCGGGCTGAACGGCGAGGACCCGCGGTTCGTGCAGGCCGTGCTGGATGCATCCGCGGATATCATCATGGAGCACCCATTCATCCTGTCCGCGCTCCCGTTCGGCCATATCGGCGTCCGGGCCGGCGTGGACCAGAGCAATATCGAGGACGGCATGGTGATCTTCCTTCCGCCCGAACCGATGAAATCCGCTGACGAGGTGCGGAAACGGATCCTTGAACTCACGGGCAAAAACGTCGGTACGATCATCACCGACACCTGCGGGCGCTCATTCCGGCGCGGCCAGACCGGCAATGCCATCGGGTGGAGCGGCATGACCGCGATCCGCGACTTCCGGGGCGATACCGATCTCTTCGGCCACGTGCTCAAGATCACGGAGGAAGCGGTCGTAGACGAGCTGGCCGGGTTCTCCAACTTTGTCATGGGCGAGAGCAACAACGGGGTGCCCGCGGTGATCTTCCGGAACTGCGGGACATGGACCGGCCATGACAACCTCTACTTCAGCGGTGAAGAGGATATCACGCGGCGCGTGCTGAAAAAAGAATGGTCGTAATTTTTCCGGCTTATCCGGGGAACACGATATTGAGAACCATGATAATGATGCCGATTGCTGCGGCTACGACCATGACGGTGATGGGGCTGATGTGGACAGCCCGCCGGTCCTCGCTCTCATAATAGTTGACGAGTCCTGCTGAGGAGAGTAATCTTCCACCTTGCTTCTTTGCCATGCAAATATATTTCTTTTTTCGACATATAAAGGAGAGAGACGATTCATGAGAAAATTCTCTATTATTCTGTCCGGAATGGCCCTTGCAGGGGAAGAGCTCGCGCCGCTTCCTGCCGATGTGATCATTGACGACGGGATGATTACCGCGATCGAAGAGAATCCTCATGCCCCCCCCACGTGGATCTGCCCGGCATTCTTCAATGCCCATACGCACCTGGGCGATACGATTGCCATGGACTGCGGAGCCACAGGAGATCTCACAGCGCTGGTCACTCCCCCGGATGGCCTGAAGCACCGGCTGCTCCGTGCAGCATCCCGCACGGACCTTGTTGCAGGGATGCGGGCGAGTATGGAGGGGATGATCGACGGAGGGACGGCCGGGTGTGCGGATTTCCGCGAGGGGGGCCCGGATGGCGTTGCGGCCCTGAAGGAAGCCGGCAGCGGGCTGCCGTTTACCCCCTGCATCTTCGGTCGCGACGGCGGCGAGATGAATGGCAACGGATTCGGGATCAGCAGTGCCCGTGACGTTACGGATCTGGAACGCACGGTCGCAGCAGCCCGGCACGCGGGAAAGAAGATCGCGTTCCATGCCGGGGAGCGGGACAAGGATGACGTGGATGCGGCGCTGGCGTTCGACCCGGACTTCATCATCCATGCAACCCATGCCACACAGAAACAGCTCAGGCTCTGTGCCGAAAAGCAGATCCCCATTGTTGTCTGCCCCCGGTCCAACTGGACGCTGGGCGTTGCATCCACCTCCCGTCACCCGCCGCTCGGTCTCATGGAGAAACTCGGCTGCACGGTCTGGCTCGGAACCGACAACGTGATGTTCGTTCCTCCTGACATGCCAGGCGAGATGGCATTCGTCTCAGCGGTTTATAAAATTCCACCGGTCACCATCCTCCGGTCTGCCATTGCCGGGTCAGTTCTCACCGGTTCGCCATTCTTCCTCAAGAAAGGTGCGCGTGCAAATCTGTTCATGATCGACCCGGAAAAAACCGCGCATAAATTCAGCCGCAATCCGGTTACATCCATGGTTAAACGGCTTTCTTTTCATACCCGTTCCAAAAGGGTTTTTAATCCTGAAGTCTTATAAGACGGGCATGTTTGTTGTGGGTGAATACAATGTTTACTAATATCCTTGTTGCACTTGACGGATCGCCGGCCGGACAGCATGCACTTGACCGGGCAGTGGAGATTGCCAGGACCGGAAACGCAAAGCTGCATGCAACCTATGTCGTTGAGACAGGACTCTTCTCTTCCATTCCTGCGGACAATACCGTGGAAATAATGTATAATGTCCTCAAAAAGGAAGGCGAGTCCGTTCTCGATAAGGCCAAGACCGAATCCGCCGCACACGGCATCACCCTTACAACCCATATCAAGTTCGGCCATGCCGGCAGCGAAGTCATCGCCCTTGCCGATTCACTGAAAGCCGACCTCATCATTGTCGGATCCCACGGCAAGAGCCAGGCAGACCGCATCCTCATCGGAAGTGTCAGCACATTCGTTGTCACTCACAGCAAAGTATCCACCATGGTGGTGAGATCATAACAGACATGGTTGTCAGAGACTACATGACGGCAGACGTCGTTGACGTCGAAATTCCGGGAAACCGCGATGATGTCCTGAAGATCCTCAAGCGCACGGGAATTTCCGGTGTGCCGGTCAAGAAGAACAAGAAACTCGTCGGGATCATCACCCGTAAAGACCTGCTGCGGAAACCCGAAGAGACCCAGCTCGGCCTCCTGATGACCGCAAAACCCATCACGGTCGGGCCGGACACGGATATCCACGAAGCTGCCCGTCTCCTCATTGAAAAGCGGATCCGCAGGCTCCCGGTTATTGAAGACAGCCAGCTGGTCGGGCTGCTCTCGGTTGCCGATATCATCCACGCCCTTGCCCAGCAGAAGAACAAGGACGAGATCAAGGACAAGTACACCAGCAAGACGTTTGCGCTCTGGGAAGAGACCCCCCTGCCGGTTGTCGGCCGCGTCATGGAGATCTCCGGCGTCGATGCAATCCCGATTCTCGATGCCGAGAACAAGCTGCAGGGTATAATCTCTGAACGCGATCTCATCCGGAGCTCGAGCATCGAGGACTCGGTGGGCGTCTCCGACTTCTCCAACGGGACTGACGATGACGAGTGGACCTGGGAGAGCATCCGGGACAACCACACGATCAGTTTCGGCATCTCCCGGGTGCAGCTCCCGAACCGGCCCGTCAAGCTCGCGATGGTCAAGAATGTCGTGGCCGTACCGCAGAACGCGGAAGTGAGCGAATGTGCCTTGAAGATGCGGCGTTCCCGCGTGGACCAGCTGCCGGTTGTGAATGGCGACAAGAAACTGGTTGCCATGCTCTATGACCGCGAACTTATCCGGGCCTTCTGCAACGAAGAGCCCGAATAACAACCTTTAAGTTTTTGAATATCACCAGTACTTTATAGCGCTTTTAACAAATTTTTAGGCGTTTAATTTGTTTTTGGGGTGTCAATATGCCTGAACAGTTACAGGAGTCCATGAAGGGAACCACCACGATCGGCATTGTTTTTGCCAATGGTGTGATCCTTGCTACCGAGAAACGGGCGACCATGGGCAGCATGATCGCAAGCAAGAAAGCAAAGAAAGTATACCAGGTCGCAGACCGTATCGGCATGACCACGGCCGGTGGCGTTGGCGATGCCCAGCAGCTCGCCCGCATCCTGACGGTTGAGTGCAACCTGTACCAGATCCGCAGGTCCCGCCCGATCACCGTTGGTGCCACGGCAACGCTCCTGTCCAATTACCTCAACCAGAACCGCTACTTCCCGTACTATGTCCAGCTCCTTGTCGGGGGCGTTGACGAGCACGGGCCCAGCGTCTATTCGGTGGATGCAATGGGCGGCGCAACAAAGGAAGAGGAGATAGTCTCCACCGGGTCCGGTTCGCCCATGGCGTACGGTGTGCTGGAAGACCGGTACAAACCGAACATGACCGAGGACGAGGCGATCGATATTGCGGTCCGTGGCCTGAAATCCGCAATGAAGCGCGATTCTGCATCCGGCGAAGGGATCCAGGTTGTTGTCATCACCAAAGAGAAATTCCAGATCCTCACCGAGGATGAAGTCAAGAAATATCATGTCAAACCTTCCGCATAATCCTTTTTTAAGAGAACATTCAGGACGACTTTTTTATGCAAATTGAAGAACGGCTCAAGGAGCTCAAAGATAAGATCAATGATAAAGTGCCTCACGGCATTACTGTAACGCAGGTTGAGTTTGAAGGGCCCGAACTGGTCATCTATACCGATGATCCCAAACGGTTCGCTGACGAGGCTGATTTAATCAAGATCCTTGCCCGGGACCTGCGCAAGCGGATCGTAGTCAGGCCCACGATCCTTGAAGACCCCGAGAAAGCATACAACGAGATCAAGGCCGTTGTGCCGGAGACCGCCGGCATCACCGATATCTTTTTTGATGCTGACACCGGCGAAGTGCTCATCGAAGCCGAGAAACCCGGCGTGGTCATCGGCAAGAACGGGGCAACGCTCCGCGAGATCACCAAACATATCGGCTGGACCGCAAAGGTTGTCCGGACTCCACCCATCGAGAGCTCCACGGTCAAGCAGGTCCGGCAGTACCTCCGGTCCGCAAACGAGGAGCGCAAACAGTTCCTCCGCACGATCGGCCGGAGAATCCACCGCGACCTTCCCGGGCGCGGAGACGAGACCGCACGCAAGGACCAGTGGGCCCGCGTCACCACCCTCGGCTGCTGCCGTGAAGTAGGCCGGGCTGCATTCCTCCTCTCGACTCCTGACAGCAAAGTGTTGATCGATTGCGGGGAGAAGCCCGACAACCAGAACGGCACCCCCTATCTCTATGTCCCGGAGATCCACCCGCTCTCCCAGCTCGACGCCGTAGTCCTGACCCATGCCCATCTCGACCACTGCGCACTCATTCCCCTCCTGTACAAATACGGGTACGAAGGCCCGGTGTACTCGACACCCCCGACCCGTGATCTCTCTGTCATGCTCCAGCTCGATTACCTTGATGTGATCAACAAGGAAGGCCGGAAGATCCCCTACAGCTCGAACGAGGTCAAGACCTATATCCGGCACTCCATCGCCCTCAACTACGGCAGCGTGACCGACATCGCGCCGGATATCAAGCTCACGTTCCATAATGCCGGCCATATCCTTGGATCCGCGATCGCCCACTTCCACCTTGGCGACGGCATGTACAACATCGCCTTCACCGGCGACTTCAATTACGCCAAGAGCCGTCTCTTCAACCCGGCTATCAACCAGTTCCCCCGCCTTGAAGCCCTCTTCATGGAGAGTACGTACGGCGGCAGCAATGATTTCCAGCAGCCCCGGGCCGATGCAGAAGCCCGGCTCTACGAGACCATCAACGCGGTCCTCCAGCGGGGCGGCAAGGTGATCATCCCTGCATTCTCGGTCGGCCGGTCACAGGAAGTCATGCTCGCCCTTGAGGAGGGAATGCGCCTTGAGAAGATCCCGAAGGTGAAGATCTATCTCGACGGCATGATCCGCGAGGCAACCGCGATCCACACCACCTATCCCGAATATCTCAACACGGATCTCCGGAACCAGATCTTCCGCGAGGGAATGAACCCCTTCCTTGCCGAGTGCTTCACGCAGGTGGACAGCCAGGATCTCCGCGAGAAAGTGATGGCCGGCGACCCGTGCGTCATCATCTCCACGAGCGGTATGCTCAACGGCGGCCCGGTCATGGAATATCTCCTGAACCTTGCGCAGGATGAGAAGAACGCGCTCATCTTTGTCGGGTACCAGGCCGACGGGACCTACGGCCGCCGCATCCAGAAAGGCTGGCGCGAGGTGCCGATGGGCCGGAAAGGAACCATCACGATCAATCTCGAGATCGTGACAGTCGACGGGTTCTCGGGTCACTCCGACCGCAGGCAGCTGATGAACTACATCGGCCAGATCTCGCCCCGGCCGGAGAAGATCTTCTGTATCCATGGGGACGAGAATAATACGATCGATCTCGCCAGCTCCATCTACAAGCGCTACCATATCGAGACCCATTCCCCCATGAACCTGGAGACCTACCGCCTGGTCTGAAGGGATTGCTTTTGAGATCGAAGGTTACTCTTTTTTTCGGCGTCTTCTCCATTATGGCGTTATCCAACGCCATTGTTCCCGTTCTTACAACGTTTGCTTCGGAATCATCGTGGGAAGGAGCTATCTATGCAGCCTATTTCCTCGGCGCATTCGTAAGCACGCTGCCATCCGGGATCCTCTCGGACCGCTACGGCCGCCTTCCCCTGATGCGCATCGGGCTTGCGCTTACGGTCGCCAGCGGAATCGTCCTCTTCTCATCCGGTGATGCCGTAACCGCGCTTGTTGCCCGGTTCATGGAGGGAATAGGCGCCGGCCTGTTTGTATCGCCGGCCCTTTCCCGGATCAACCGGGAGGCTGATCACGAGAAGGTGAGCGGGTATTTCATGGCGCTCATGAATGCCGGTTTCGTTCTCGGCCTTATCGTTACCGGTGTGCTCGCGGTGTGGCTGGATCAACCAGCTGCCGGTATCCTCCTGTTCACCATGCTGGCAATTGTTCCCGCAGCTGCCAGCATGATCGCCAGGGAACCAAGGATCCCTTCGGCCGGCCAGGATGGTGCGGCATTCTTCTCGCTGGTGAAAGAGTACCGGTGGATCTGGTACTCGTCCATTGTCCTGGTCGGGATCACGGGCGTGGTCACCTCGCTCTACCCGAAATATTCCGGCCGGGAACCGGATATCCTGGGGTTCTGGATTGCCGGTATGAGTGTTGCAACCATCCTTGCGGTTCTTCTCATCTCGCGCTTCAGCTTTGACGACATCCTGGTGATCCGTGTTTCTGCAATCGCGATGGCAGCCGGGGTCATCATAACGCTCTTCAGTCCCATCGGATTTCTTGTCATCGGGTTTCTTGCCGGGCTGGCCATGATCGCCCAGATGGGATTCCTGTCACGGATCCGCGAGCACCAGGGGATCGCGATGGGATTGTTCTCCACCATGAGTTATCTCGGGATGGCACTCCTCCCGTTCCTTGCCGGGCTCGTGGCGGAGGGGCCGGGATTTTTTATTGCGTTCTGCGTGACGGCAATCGTGGCGGGGACGGTGGCGGTGGGGATGAAGTAATCGCCCGGACGGTGACATATTCATGATGAGACCAGTCCCACATCCCGGACCCATTGGTCAAATTGTAATTAATTATGATTCCTCCCTCCACGCATTACGTGGAGTTGGCGCAACATATCGTCAGGTCGCACCAAGGCAAGGGGCGTGATCATCTGGAACTGGTAAATGCGTAGCGCAAAATCCGTAAGGCATCTTGCGCGTGAAGCATCGCAATACATCGAAGTGCTATCTTGAGGTTGCAAATTTTTTTCAAATTGTTTTTAAAACAATTTCCGGTTTTTTTTACAGAGTTTCCTGTTCTGTTAAAAACTTTTTTTGTAGAAATGATCACCCCTCTTGCGCCACCAGTCCTTCGCGGGGAACGGGGCGTATTAAACGGGGCGTATTAAACGGGGCGTATTATAATGCCACCTTAACATACTACCAACTCATCACTATTGTAAAATTATTCTGGTAATACAGAAACATTACAATGCAGGGGTACCCACGCGGCGGGGGCAGGGCCACAGGCGGAACCCCCAAGAGCGTTCTAATGTAAATCAAATGATTTCTCCAAAGCCGTTTTTCGATTATATTGACAAGAGATAAAATGATAGGAAAACCTACCTATGGTTAGAAGGCAGGTACGAATTCAATGCGCAGCGATGATGTGAAAACTGGTTACCAGCGGGCACCCAACCGCTCCCTGCTCCGGTCTCTCGGGGTTACGGATCATGATATGAATCTCCCGTTTATCGGAATTGCCAATGCATACAACACCATTGTCCCCGGCCATGTCCATCTCCGGCAACTCTCTGAAAAGGTGCGCGAAGGGATCGCAGCAGCGGGGGGAGTTCCCTTCGAATTCGGCGTTATCGGTATCTGTGACGGTATCGCGATGGGACACGAGGGGATGCGCTATTCCCTGCCATCACGGGAGAATGTTGCCGATTCCATTGAACTGATGGTCCAGGCTCACCGCTTCGACGGCCTGGTCTGCATCGGTACCTGCGACAAGATTGTTCCGGGCATGCTGATGGCGGCCGTGCGATGCAATGTCCCGACTGCAGTACTGACCGGAGGGGCCATGCTCTCCGGTTTCCAGGAAGGAAAAGACCTCTCTCTCATCGATGTCTTTGAAGGAGTCGGGAAAGTTGCTGCTGGCAGGATGACCGAACATGCCCTCTGCGAACTCGAAGAATGTGCCATGCCCGGCTGCGGGAGCTGCCAGGGGCTCTATACTGCCAACACCATGGCCTGCATGACCGAGGCGCTGGGCATGTCTCTTCCCGGATGTGCAGCAATTCCCGCGGTTGACGCCGGTAAACTGCGTATCGCAAAAGAGACCGGGAAAGCGGTCCTCAGTCTTGTAAAAAACAATACACTTCCCCGCGATATCATCACCCGTAAGAGCCTGCATAATGCAATCCGGGTTGACATGGCCCTTGGCGGATCAACCAACACGGTTCTCCACCTCATGGCCATTGCAACAGAGGCGGGAATCCCCCTCTCGCTTCAGGATTTCAATGCGCTGGCTGATGCCATCCCCCACATCTGCCATATGCAGCCTTCAGGACCCCATTCCATGCAGACACTCTACCGTTCCGGAGGAATTCCCGCGGTCCTGAAACAACTTGAAACATATCTCGATTCCTCGATGACGATTGCGGGAAAAGATATTGTCGAGATCGCCCGGGAAGCCTGCATAAAGGATGCATCAGTCATCAGGAGTGTCAATGACCCGGTGAGTTCTGCGGGAGGGCTCAAGGTTCTCTCAGGAACCCTTGCACCGGATGGTGCTGTCGTCAAATGTGCAGCGGTTCCACAATCCATCTGGAAACATACAGGGCCGGCCCGGGTTTTCAATGGCGAGCAGGCTGCAATGAAGGCGATCCTTTCACGGGAGATCAAAGAAGGCGATGTTGTCATCATCCGGTACGAAGGCCCCCGGGGTGCACCAGGCATGCCGGAGATGCTCTCGCCCACCTCAGCCCTGATGGGCTTTGGTTACACGAAAGTTGTCCTCATCACCGATGGCAGGTTCTCCGGGGGGACCCGGGGACCCTGCATCGGCCATGTTGCTCCTGAAGCTGCGGTCGGGGGACCGATAGGACTCGTTGTTGATAACGATAGTATAACTATCGACCTCTTTGAAAAGAGGCTTGATCTCAATGTCGCGCCTGGCATACTGGAGCAGCGGAAGAAACAATGGGTTGCGCCCAAAAAGGAATTATCCGGTGTGCTTGCACGGTACGCAAAGACCGTTGAACAGGCAAATCTTGGCGCGATTCAAAAATAACCAGCTCATAGTGTGACAACAGACACTCTCTTTTTAAATAACCCGGGACTTAAAAAAATGGAAGAGTGGACAATCCTCCGGGCACTGTTCAGTGCCGGAAATACCGTATCCCGGTAAAGACCATTGCCATGTGGTGGCGGTTAGCTGCCTCAATTACCTCCTTGTCGCGTATGGATCCGCCTGGCTGGACAAGCGCTGTTGCACCGGCAGCAGCTGCAACTTCAAGGGTATCCGGGAAAGGCAGGAATGCATCGGATGCTACTGCCGATCCTTTGAGTGAGGCACAGGCTTTTTCAATGGCAATTTTTGCCGAGTCCACCCGGCTCATCTGGCCGGCACCGATACCGAGAGTTTGTCGCGGGTCAGCAAAGATGATCGTGTTACTCTTTGTGTGTTTGCAAACCTTCCATGCAAGCTGGAGCGCTTTCATCTCATCGGCAGATGGGTCCCGGTCGGAGATGACCTGCCAGTGCTCCTGGTAGGCCGGTGTTCTCTGGACAAGGATGCCCCCGTCAATGGACCTGACTTCGTCCGCATCGCATCGCAGGGGAAGCACAAGCACCCGCATGTTCTCTTTCTTTTTCATGACCGAAAGTGCTTCATCAGAGAATCCGGGTGCCACTATGACTTCGACATACGTCTTGCAGATCTCTTCTGCAAGACTTGTTGTCACTTCACGATTAACCGAAACGACTGAACCGTATGAAGATGCCGGGTCAACTTCCCGTGCGGTGATATAGGCATCAAGGAGGTCAGATCCGGTTGCAACCCCGCACGGGTTGTTGTGCTTGACAATGACCGCTGCAGCATCATCAAATTCACGGAGCAGCGAGACACCGGCATTGACATCGAGGTAATTATTATATGACATCTGTTTTCCCTGAAGAGGTTCAGTGCCGGCAATACCCTGAGTGCCGTACACGGCAGCCTGCTGGTGCGGGTTTTCACCATACCGCAGCGGCCGTCCGTGCGAGAATTGCAGGGACAGGGTTGTTGGGAATGGAGAATTGAGCCGGTACAAGTAATTACTGATAGCTGCATCATAACCGGCAGTCCGGGCAAAGGCTTTCTTGGCTAGTTCAAGGCGCTGGTCAGCAGGGATATCGCCATTTTTTATTGATGCGAGGATAACCGGATAATCCGCGGGATCCACAACAACTGCAACATTCTTATAATTCTTTGCCGCTGCACGGATCATCGCCGGTCCTCCGACATCGATAAATTCGATAAGTTTCTCTATGTCCAGATCCTTTTGGGACATAGCCTCAAACGGATAGAGATTCACGACCAGGAGGTCGATGCGATTGATTCCGTGTTTGGCCATCACTGCGTCATCGATGGTTTTCCGCCCGAGGAGTCCGCCATGGACTTTGGGGTGCAGGGTCTTGACCCGGCCGTCCATCATCTCGGGAAATCCGGTATAATTCGAGACTTCGGTAAACTTGATGCCCTCTGCGGCAAGGGCTTTACCCGTCCCTCCGGAACTCATGATATTGTACTTGTGTGCAGTAAGTTCCCGCGCAAGTTCAACGATGCCGGTCTTGTCCCAGACCGAAAGCAGTGCCCACATCATGGTCTTATATATGCGGAAGAGGAAAGAAAAAGGTATCCAGATATCGGTCCGGGCATATTGGACATATGGTTTCTGAATTTATGTGCCCCCAGAATTATTACAATTGTACAACGAATTTCAGGTCTTAAGAAATAATACATGAGATAACTTGAAAAATCTCAAATTATTGTTGATTTCCAATTTTTGAGACAAAATGTGCCCCAATTCGTAAAACAACCCTAATTCGGGGATTGTCGAATATGGATTAAGTAAATATTTATATAGAACCACAATGCAATAGATAATGGAACATCGAATGGGATGCACTATGAGCGATGCAGAAAACGGGAACGATAACCCCGTAAAGAATGGAGCAGACATTCAGGGAATTCCTCCGGAAATCCCGGTGTCTGAAATTAAAGAACCCGATGAACAACAGAAGGCTTATGCGGATCTGAATGACCGGTTCCTGCGCCTTGCTGCAGATTTTGATAATTACAAAAAACGCAGCGAACGGGATCGGGCTTTGGTTGTTGCCCTTGCCAATGAACGGTTTGCTGTCGACATCCTTGAGGTTGTGGATAATATTAACCGGGCACTGAAAGCGGATGATGCTCATCTCCGTGAAGGAGTCATACAGATCCAGCAGCTGCTCGATGCCCAGCTGCAACGCAACAGCGTCTGCCCCATCGAGTCACTCAAAAAACCTTTCAATCCCGCTGAACATGAGGCAATCGTTCATTTACCCTCCGATGAGAAAATTGGTACGGTGATTGACGAGGTCTCCCGCGGATATCGCATGCATGAAAAAGTGATCAGGTACGCAAAAGTAGCAGTTTCCAAAGGAAATCAGAAAAATAAGGAGGTATAAATTATGGCAAAAGAGAAGGTTCTGGGAATCGATCTGGGAACAACCTTTTCCTGTATGTCGATCATGGAAGCCGGGAAACCCATCGTCATCCCCAATTCTGAAGGAGGACGGACAACCGCATCCATCGTGGCATTCACTAAGGAAGGAGAACGTCTCGTTGGCAGCCTTGCGAAACGGCAGGCTGTGACTAATCCCCAGCGCACAATCCAGTCAATCAAACGGAAGATGGGGACCAGCGAAAAAGTCAATATTGATGGCAAGGGCTACACCCCCCAGGAGATCTCTGCAATGATCCTGCAGAAACTCAAAGTCGATGCCGAGGCCTATCTTGGGGAAAAGATCACCAAGGCAGTTGTCACCGTTCCTGCCTATTTCAACGATGCCCAGCGACAGGCAACCAAGGATGCCGGTCAGATCGCCGGCCTCGAAGTGATGAGGATCATCAATGAACCAACCGCAAGTGCGCTTGCCTATGGTATCGACAAGGAGCAGGATGCCACCGTCCTTGTCTATGATCTCGGCGGCGGTACATTCGATGTTTCTATCTTAACCCTTGGTGATGGTGTATTTGAAGTCAAATCCACCGCTGGAAATAACCACCTTGGCGGCGATGACTTTGACAAGAGGGTTACTGACTACCTGCTTGAAGAGTTCAAGAAAAAGGAGGGTGTCGACCTTCGCAATGACCCGTATGCCATGCAGCGTCTGCGGGATGCATCCGAAAATGCAAAGATCGAGCTCTCCCAGCGCCAGACAACCAACGTCAACCTCCCGTACATCACTACCGATGCCAGCGGGCCTAAGTTCCTTAACATTGACCTGACCCGGTCGAAACTCGAACAACTCATAGGCGACCTTGTCGAGTCAACAATAGGCCCGGTTAAACAGGCACTCGGGGATGCAAAACTGGAAGCAAAGGATATCGACCACGTCCTGCTCGTTGGCGGGTCTACCCGTGTCCCGCTTGTTGTCGAGACCGTGCGGAAACTCCTTGGGAAAGAGCCCGACAAAGGACTTAATCCCGATGAATGTGTCGCGCTCGGTGCCGGCATCCAGGGTGCCGTCCTGACCGGTGAAACCAAGGATATCGTGCTGCTGGATGTCACGCCGCTCACCCTCGGCATCGAGACCCTTGGCGGTATTGCCACCAAACTCATTGAACGGAACACGACCATCCCGACCCGGAAGAGCCAGATCTTCTCCACGGCCGCAGATGGCCAGACCAGTGTCGAGATCCATGTCGTGCAGGGTGAACGGGCACTTGCCAAAGATAACTTCACCCTTGGCCGGTTCCAGCTGACCGGTATCCCCCCCGCACCCCGCGGCATACCGCAGATTGAGGTCACCTTCGATATTGATTCCAATGGTATCATCCATGTCTCCGCAAAGGATATGGGATCCGGTAACCAGCAGGCAATCTCCATCAAGGGAGATCGTAAACTCTCGGAAGACGATATCAAGAAAGCAATGGAAGCTGCCAAGCAGTTCGAAGCGGACGACAAGAAGAAGCGTGAGGAGATCGAACTCCGCAACCAGGCAGACACGGCTGTCTTCACGGCCGAGAAGATGCTCAAGGAGAGTGGCGATAAACTTGAGACCGCGGACAAGACCAAGGTTGAAGAGGGCATTGCTGCCGTGAAGAAGGTTCTGCCGGAAGACAATCTTGACGAGATCAAGAAAGCAATGGAAATGCTGACCGAAGCGGTCTATGCAGCAACCACCAAGATTTACCAGAAGATCCAGGCTGAACAGGCAGCACAGCAGCAGCCGGGAACCGGTCCTGACGAAGCCGGGTCTTCACCGGATCAGGACAAGAAAGACGATGACAATGTCGTCAATGCCGATTACAAAGTAAAAGAAGAGTGAGTCAGAGATGAGTGCGGGCGACTACTACGATACCCTGGGCGTACCCCGGAGTGCCGATGAGAAGGAGATCAAGAAGGCCTACCGTAACCTCGCTCGCAAATACCACCCGGATGTCTGCAAGGAACCCGGAGCAGAAGAGAAATTCAAGCAGATCAACGAAGCCTACAGCGTCCTTTCTGATGAACAGAAAAAAGCGCAGTACGACAATATGGGTCACGAGACATTCACCAATGCCTCGAAAGGCTCCTATTCCGGAGGGGGAGGTTTCGGCAATGGCGGTTTCTCTGCCGACTTCTCCGGCTTTGGCGATATCTTTGATTTTTTCGGTGGCGGAGGACAGCGGCGGTCCGGGCCCCAGCCCGGTGCCGACCTGCTGATGCGTATCCAAATCCGGCTTGAGGATGCAGTTGCCGGTGTTGACAGGGAGATTGAGGTTATGCACACCGAACCCTGTACCGCCTGCAGTGGTTCCGGCAGTGAGACGAAAAAACTAAATGTCTGCCCCCGGTGTGGCGGCAGCGGCCAGATGCGGCAGGCAACCAGTTCGCCGTTCGGGCAGTTTGTCCGGATGTCAACCTGTACCCAGTGTGGAGGTAAGGGTAAAATCCCGGAAAAGATGTGCCGGGAATGCCATGGCTCCGGCCATTCCCGCGTCAAACGGAAGGTCTCGGTACACATCCCTGCAGGTATTGATAACGGCATGCGCCTCCGCATGGAAGGATACGGGGAGGCTGGGGATTATGGAGCGGCAAACGGCGACCTGTTCCTTGAAGTGTATGTCCAGCCCCATGACCGGTTCGCCCGGTCCGGGGACAATCTTGAGACCATGGTAGAGATAAGTCCTGCGCAGGCAGTACTTGGTTGCCAGATCGATATCGACACTATCGATAAACGCCACCTTGATCTGAAGATCCCGTCCGGCGTCCAGTTTAATACTGCGCTCAAGATCGCGGGTGAAGGGGTCAAGAGGCGCGGAAAACCCGGGGATCTTCTGGTCCGGATAAAGATTGTGACCCCAAGATCCATCAACAATGAGCAGAAGGAACTCTACCAGAAACTCCTCGACATTGAAGGAAAAAGCAGCGGTGTCAGCAGTTTCTTCTCAGGCATCATGGGAAAGAAGAAATCCAAAAAATGAACCGGCATTATCCCCAAAAAAATCCTCTTTTCTGGCACACCTATTTGAGTGCCCGGGTAAAATGTGATCAGGATGAAACTGCTTTTTGAGCTCTCCGGTGAGAATCCCACGCTCCCGTTTGCCGAGCTCGAATGCATCGGTTCAGTAACTGACCGGCGTCTCCAGGTTGCGATTGCCGATTGTCCCGACCCCGATGCCGCACTGCGCCTTTCCATGACACAAATCGTGCTGGAATATCTTGGTGAATGCGAACCGGAACCCGCTGCATTTAAAAAACTGCTTCAGGATCTGGCCATCACCACTACCCAGACCTTTGCCGGGAGGACAAAAAAGGTCCATGGGGGATCCCATGAACTCAACCCGCAGTCTCAACGGGAGTTTGAGCGGCTCATCGGCACCATGATTAGCGGACCGGTCTCGCTCATCAATCCTGAAGTTGAGTACCGGTCTATCCTCTCGGAAGATCGCTGTTATTTTGGCAAAGTACTGTTCCGTATTGACCGGGCTGCTTATGATTCCCGTAATCCTGGCAAACGCGACTTCTTCCACCCGGGAGTCATGATGCCCAGGATGGCCCGGGCCCTGGTCAATCTGGCCTGTACCCGACCGGGAGATATTCTTCTTGACCCATTCTGTGGCACCGGGGGCATCCTTATCGAGGCTGAACTTCTTCGCATGCATGCGATTGGCAGCGATTTTGACCCGTTTATGATCCGGGGCAGCCGCATGAACGCAAAGGATTCAGCACTTCTCGTAGGCGATGCAACATCGCTCCCGTTTGCTGACCATACAATTGACTGCATTGTTACCGATTTTCCTTATGGCCAGTCGGTCTGCATCCGTAAGAGCGATACTATGGACCGGCTCTATAGCGATGCGCTTGACGAAATCCGCCGCGTGCTCCGACCCGGCCGACGTGCGGTTGTTGTCACTCACCGGAACATATCTGACATAGCCGCAGAGCACATGACGGTTCTTCAACAGCATGATCAGCGGGTACATAAGAGCCTGACCCGGCGGGTTCTGGTCCTGGCGCACTGAACCCCTACATCGAGTCGGGCAATTTCAGGTCATCACAACAAGAATCCTTAATCATTTTTCCCGCCAGATATGATCCGATGAATATGAGCAAACGATTTCCGGAACGGATTGCAACACTCACCCTGCTCACTCTCATGGCAGTCTGCATGCCTGCCATGGCATATTCTGCAGATGCAACCGGATGGTATGAACAGGGGAACGTCTTCCTTAATGCAAACAATGCCACCGGGGCTATTGCTGCCTACGATCATGCAGTGGCCCTTGAACCGGACTTTTATGAGGCATGGGATGCCCGGGCAGATGCACTCAACCGTGACGGGCAGTTTTCTGCTGCACTGCAAGATTCCGATCATGCTCTGCAGATCAATTCCAGTTATGTCCCGAGCTGGATTAACCGGGGCCAGATCCTCTATAATATCGGAATGGTGTATGAAGACCAGAAGAATGACCTGACAACGGCCAATGAATATTATGCCGAGCAGCTCCTTGCATTTGAAAAAGCCATTGAACTGGACCCGGCGAGTGCTGAGGCCTGGTTCAACAAAGGTTATGCCCTTGCCGGTATGAAGAAATATGACGAAGCAATCGCCGCATTCGACAGAGTGCAGGCACTTGATCCCAATTATCCGAATATTGCCAAGAACAAAGAGATCGCACAGCAACTAAAAAATAAAACAACTCCCGATTATATGCAATACAGCCCGGCTTTCCTGGGTATTGCAGTAATTATTATCGGGGTTATTATCTGGTTTAAATTCCTCCGGGAAAAAGAAGAATAATTTTTTTCACCCAATTCTGCCAGAATCAATTACTGGCATCCGGATATTTTTTGAGGATTTTCCTTATCGAGCCTTTTCGTAACAGAGCTTTGCTTCTTCGGGCTTCCCGATCTTTTCCAGGACATCCCCTATATCATTCCAGACTTCCTTGCGTGCGGGATCAATCTCCAGCGCTTTCTTGAATGCTGCTAGGGCATCCTGGTACATATTCATTTCCTGAAGTGCCCGCCCTTTGTGTATCCAGGCGTCAACGAACTCCGGCTGGATAGTGAGCATGGCATTGAATGCTTCCACGGCTTCTTCGTTTCGTCCCACTGCGATAAGAGCACTACCCTTGGTAAAGTACGCGATGGAGAACGTTGGATCGATCAGCAGCGCACGATCATAGGATTCGATGGCGGCATCATATTTCTGCTGGGATGAGTAGACCATTCCCTGCCGGGTCCATGCAACTGCATTCTCCGGGTCAAGGGCAAGGCCACGCTCGTATGCCATCTCGGCTTCTGAATATTTTCCCAGGTCATAGAGTGCGTTCCCTTTTCCCAGCCATGCTTCGACCAGCTCGCTGTCCTGTGCAAGCGCCAGGTCAAATGCCTCTATGGCGTCCCGGATCATTCCGAGCTCGGCAAGGGAAACACCCTTGTGGGCAAAGACCAAAGGAATGTGCTCGATCTCCAGCGCAGCATCATAGGACCGGATGGCCTCGCGGTACTGCTCTATAGCCGCATACGCAAGTCCCTTCATGTCGTAAAGGATTGCATGACGGGGCACGATCTCCAGTGCATGATCGAATGCAGTGATGGCAGCATCATAACTGCCCTGCTCCGCATGGGCACGCCCTTTCCAGAAGAAGGCCTGCCAGCAGGAGGGATTGATATCGAGAGCATGATCGAATGCGGTTATTGCCGCAGTCGGGTTGACAAGGAATACAAGCGCCCGGCCTTTCTCATAATGGGCGCTGGCATTTCCGGGAGTAAACTGGAGCACCTGGTCGAACGAACCGATGGCTTCCTTATACTTCCCGGTATGCATCAACGCTCTCCCACGCTCATAGATTGCTTCGGCATACTCAGAGCGTATTCCCAGCGCAGCATTGAATGCCAGTACAGCTTCATCATACCGCTCAAGATGGGAGAGGGAAACACCTTTGTTATAATACGCCTCGGCATACCGGTTGTTGGCGGCAAGTGCCTGGTCGAATGCGGAGATCGCATCCGAATACTGTTTCTGTTCAAGGAGCGCGAGACCCTTGTAGTAATACGCTTCAGGATAATCGGGCTGGAGCGCAAGTGCCTGGTCGAAGGTAGCCACCGCTTCCTCATGACGATGAACATGGACCAGGGCAATCCCACGGAAGAGATAGGCAGCGGCATAGGACTGGTTAAGGGAGAGTGCATGATCATAGTCCAGAATAGCCGGTTCGTACTGATCAAGACTTGCCCGCGATATCCCGCGGTAGAGCCAGGCTTCCGCAAAGGTATCCTTGAGGGATATGGCCCGGTCATAAGCACTCACTGCCTCGTTGTTCATAGAGAGCATTGCCAGTGCCCGGCCTTTCTGGTACCAGGCTTTCGCACATTCGGGATGTTGTGCCAGTGCTGCTTCGAGGTTCCGGATGGCGTCATGATATTTTCCGAGCCGTAAGAACGAGACCCCGATGAAATAACTGGCACGGGCATCCTTGGGATCAATGCCCAGGGCCTTGTGGAAGAAACTGACCGCATCCTGGTCCCGTCCCAGGGCAGATACTGCAATACCCTTTCCGGTCCAGAGATGAGCATAGTTGGGGCGGATTTTCAGGGCCAGGTCAAAAGCCTGGATGGCCTCATCATACCGCAAAAGCCGGACCAGTGCAATTCCCTTGTGATACAGGGCATCCACATGTTTTGGCTGGAGCGCGAGCGCATTGTCAAAAGCAATGATCGCTTCCGTGAACATGCCTATGTGGCAGAGAGACCGGCCCTTGTCATAATAAGCGGGAACATAATTTGGCTGGATCTCAAGGGCCCGGTTGAATGCCTCAATAGCATCCTCAAACCCGTTCGCTGCATAGATGGCACTCCCCTTGAAATACCAGGCATCGGCATTGCTGGGATCGATTGCCAGTGTCCGGATATACGCCTCGACGGCATCGCTGTACCGTTCGAGTTTTGCCAGGGCCATGCCCTGGTGCAGCCATGCATCGATGGATTTCGGGGAGAGGCGGATCACCCGCTCAAACGCCTCAATTGCATCCTGGAACCTTCCGGTTGCATACAGTGCCAGACCCTTATGATACGCAGACTGCCAGTTCTCCGAGTCAAGATCGATATTCTTGTTAAACGCAATGATTGCCTCGTCGTGCCGCCCGAGGCTTGCAAGCGCCAGCCCTTTTTCATAGTAAACATCAGCATTGTTTTTGTCAAGGCTGAGCACTTTATCATAGGTTTTGACTGCCTCGCGATACATCCCCAGTGCTGACAGGGCACGTCCCTTGTCGTACTGTGCTTCCGCAGAGGAAGGATCGATCTCCAGTGCCCGGTCAAAGACCTTGATGGCATCCTCATATTTTCCCAGTTTCATCATTGAGGCGCCCTTGAAATGAAGCGAAGGCACGTGCAGGGGCTGGATTGCAAGCGCCTGGTTATAGGCATCGATCGCCTCTTTGGACTGTCCGAGCACATCGTGGGATCGTGCCCTCATGAACAGGGCATCGAAATAATCCGGCCTGATGCGGATTGCCTGGCCGAATGCTGATATTGCATCCTGGTGGCGGCCGAGGTGCGTGAGTGCCTTCCCCTGCTCATACCATGCCTTAACATTATCCGGAGTCAGGGTAAGCAGGTGATGGTATGATTCAATGGCCTCTTCGAACCGCTCAAGGGCGAGGTAGGATGCTGCATGATAATACATGGCGTCGTGATTGCCCGGATCCGCATGAAGCGCCCGGTCAAAAGCTTCGATGGCATCGCTGTACTTCTCAAGATCGTAGAGTGCGCGTCCTTTTTCGTGCCATGCTGCAGCATGCTGCGGCGAGATCCGGATGACTTCGTCAAATGACTGGATTGCATTCTCGTACGATCCCAGGGCATAGAATGCCCGTCCCCGGGCAAGATATGCTTCTGCATCGTCCGGGCGCAGGGCAATCACCTGCTCAAATGCCGGTATGGCATCGTTCGCCCTGTCCAGCCGGGCAAGAGAGATCCCCTTGTGATACCAGATATCCGGATCGGCCTGGTTAAGGGCGATTGCTGCATCGAACGAGAGGACGGCATCTTCGTATCGCTCAAGGAGCATGAGTGAAAGCCCTCGCAGGAAGGGTGGCTCGAAACGCTCAGGCATCCATGACGCGGATTCGCCAAGGACTTTTTCTGCCTCATCATGCCGTTCAAGATGTGCCAGTGCAATGCCCTTCTCCAGGTAATATTCCCCATTGGAAGAATCGATGGCGATGGCGTTGTCAAACATCCTGACTGCCTTATCGAATTGTCCTAAACGGGAACGGGCTTTACCAAGGGATAACAGAATTGCCGTATTGTTGGGATCGTACTTCCGGGCATTTTCAAAAGACTCGACGGCATCGTCATCGTTGTTGAGATGTTCGGAGGCAATGCCCCGGTGATACCATGCCGATGCATTGCCGGGAACATGCGAAAGCCCCCGGTCAAAGGCACTTATCGCTTCCGCATAGCGTTCCAGCTGCTCAAAGGCAAGACCCTGGTTGAAGAGACCGTCCGGGAATTCGGGGTCGAGGACAACCGAACGGGAGAAGGCGTTCAGTGCGTCTTCATACTTCCCAAGAGCATACAGGGAAAGACCCAGATAGAAATGCGGTTCTTTTTTCTGGTCATCTATCTCAAGCGCCTGCTGGAACCCGGATGCTGCGGCAGCATAGTCTGCCATATCGGAAAGGACACGGGCTCTCCCAAAGACAGCATCATACGAGCGGGGATCCAGTCGTATTGCCTGGTCGAACGCAGTAATTGCCTCATCACGATTCCCGAGACGGACGCAGGAT
The DNA here is from genome assembly GCA_041663625.1 of Methanoregula sp. Lineage (GTDB taxonomy): Archaea > Halobacteriota > Methanomicrobia > Methanomicrobiales > Methanospirillaceae > Methanoregula. Next base: position 2,070 of record JBAYMI010000002.1, on the reverse strand, counting down.
ACTCCTAAGTGATACCATGCATCGAAGATCGTTGGATCAAGATCGAGTGCAGCACCCAATGCAGAAGCTGCATCCTCGAACTGTTCCATCTGGAAAAGTGATAGCCCCTTATGATAGAGACCCTGGATATGAGATGCATTGATAGAAAGAGCGGCATCGAATGCTATAAGCGCATCCTTGTACCGGGCAAGCCGTTCGAGCGCAAGACCTTTGTCGTAAAAGGCATTAATGAAGTGCGGATCGATTGCGGTCGTATTTTCGAATGCCTGGATTGCATCACGATCCTTGCCGAGCCGTACCAGAGCAACACCCTTGTCGTACCATGCGTTTGCAAATTTCCGGTTGATAGCAATAGCACGATCATAGGAAGCAACCGCTTCGTCAAACCTGCCCAGTTCCGCAAGGGCAATTCCCCGGTCATACCATCCGTTGGCATTTTCAGGTCTCAGTTCAAGGGCACGTGACAGCGCATCGATGGCAGGCCCGAACTGCCCAAGGGAAAGAAGGGAACTTCCCTTCCTGAGCCATGCACCGGCACAGGTATCATCGCTCTTCAGGACACGGTCGAAACACGGTATAGCTTCCTGGTACCGGGCAAGATCAGAGAGTGCCTTGCCTTTCAGGTACCAGGTGGTGATAGTGTCGGGAGTGAGAGCAATGGCCCGGTCAAAAGGATCGAGTGCCTCTTCTGTCCGGCCGAGTTCACAGAGGATACTGCCGCGGAGCACCCAGACCTCTGCATTGTTATTCGCGTACCCAAGAGAACTTTCAGTTAACGGGAGTGCTTCGCCAAACCGGCGGAGCCGGACCAGCGATCGCGCTTTCTGGAACAGGAATTCGGGATTGTCCGGGGTCAGCTCCAGCATCTTGTCAAACGCCTTGATGGCATTCTCGTGCTTTCCCAGCGCGGCGTAGGATAACCCTGTCTGGTACATGGCATCGGTGATGGAAGAGTCGTGGGTGAGGGTCTGTTTATAGGACCGGATTGCCTTTTCATACATTCCCTGTGCCTGGAGCGAGAGTCCCTTGCGGTAATGGGCCTGGGCATAATCCGGAGCCTGTTCAAGGGTATAATCAAAGGATTTGAGGGCATCAGGATAATTCCCGAGCCGTACCTGCGCACAGCCCTTCTGGAATGCGGCTTCGTACCAGGTTGAATCGAGTTCGAGCGTGCGACTGAATGCCGTTATTGCATCCTCGTCACGGTTCAGTTCAACAAGTGCCAGCCCACGGCTGTACACTGCCGGGACGGATTTTGGGTCGATCTCTATGGTTTTATCGAATGCCTCAACTGCCGAGGGGTAACTGGCCAGTTTCATGAGAGCAAGCCCCTTATCGAGCCATGCTGTTGCATCCAAGGGGGTGAGATTCAGGGTCTTGTTAAAGGAATCAAGGGCATCCGTCCACTGCTCCAGTTGCATGAGGGAATTCCCCCGGTAATACCAGAGTTCTCCGGTATTCATCCCGATCGAGGCTGCCACATCAAACGCCCCCACTGCCTCCTGGTGGCGTCCTAGAACCGAGAGCACCAGCCCTTTCTGGTATGCTGAATCCTGGAGACCTGGCTGGAGTTCGAGTGCACGGTCGAATGCCGGCAGGGAATCCTCGTACTGCTTAAGGGAACTCAGTTCACGCGCCTTGTTGTACCAGCCAAGGGCACACATATCGTCATAGACAATCGCATTTTCAAACGCGGTAAGCGAATCCTGGTGACGGTTCAGCGATGAGAGAGCAATACCCTTGAAGTACCATGCGGTGGCATTCTTCGGCTCAATAGTGATAAGTTTTTCAAATGCTGCCAGGGCATCCTCCCACCGCTGGAGGTGAATGAACGCCTTTCCCCTGAAGCGCAGCGCAACGGCGTTCTGTGATTTGCGTTTCAGGGATCGCCCCAACGCTTCAACAGCCTCCTTGTACCGAGAGAGCCGGTAGAGGGAATATCCCTTGCATGCAAGAAGTTCGGGGTTTGCCGTATCATTCTCCAGTGCCCGGTCCAGTTCAATGATGGAATCCTCGTACCGGGCCAGCCTGACAAGTGCAAGACCCCTGCCCTTGTGAGCGCGTTCATTT
>JBAYMI010000001.1:0-24354 GCA_041663625.1 Methanoregula sp. | reverse complement strand
CTCATTATGGCGAATTAGTATCTCATTATGGGGTAGTTAGTCCGGACGGGGCTCCGGAGGCCGGGAATCTACGACGGAGAATCGAGGTAAAGGGGAGGGGTACCTTACAGCTCTCCACACCCGGGGTGGACTGGTCTCCTGCATACCCCTCATCCCCACATCAGCCAGGTTTCAACCCCTTCACCATCCCACCGTCGTAGTCCCCTCCATCAGTGACCTGCCCTTCCGCCAGAACGATCGCTCTCTCAAATCAGCCCCCTTTTGCCAAACTACGCCCATTTCCGGCTTTTTCAAAACGGTCGATCGTTCCGGAGCACCCCGCCCCGGGCGAATTCGCGAAAAAACCAGACTTTAGGGTCCGGGAAGCAGGGTCAATTCAGGGTTTTCACGTCGGACCAGGAAATTTCGCTATTGGAACCCTTTTACATTGAAAAACGGATCCCGGGACAGGGTGGCGGACGGGTGCGGGGCCGGTTGGGATCATGGGCCGATTTTCAACGCCAGCCCGTTCTCACCGCTCTTTTTTCCGGCACAGCCAGAGAACAAAGGGAAACCCCGTGGCTTTTCTCCCGATTCCCAAATTGAATAATGCCAGCCGGAAGGCTCTCTTCAGGGAATGAGGTTTGGTGGCGGCAAGGATCATCTCCCGCGTTACCGGCTCTGATGGCGGGACGAATGCCGTATGCATAGTATCCATTGAGATTTTTATCGGTCAATTACTTTTCTGCGAATCTCTCCGCATGGAGTCGCTCGCCCCCTCATCCAAATTCCGCTGGGCCAATTCCCGGTAATCGTCCCGCCGCATGAACCTTCATGGAGGCGGCAGCCATCGCAGGTATCAAATCTTTCCGGAAAATTCGCCATAACGATACTTCCCCCACATACGGCCCGGTTCATGTTCGGACACTGCCCTCTCCCGGGATGGTGCATCCCATGATCATCTCACCTGCATATCTCTTCGCAAAGCCATCCCTATCCGACGATATGTGGAAAAAAAACCGTGATAATTTTCCAAGAAACCTGCCTTTATAAGAGTACGGGTGAATGGTGAATTGTGCAGACAAAATTGCCCTGCAACCCTGGATGAACTTGTAAAACGGAGTGAAACAATCATGTGCCAAAAACTCGGAGAATCGGTAACCGCGCCTCTCACCACTGCAGTGTCGGGCGTCGGAATGTCATCGGCCGGAGTTGTGACAAACGCGTTTTGCGACAGGACCGACTGTCCCTCCTACGGGAAATGGTGGTGCCCCTTCACGGGATGGTAAATCACTGCTCTTTTTTTGGGACTTCATGTTTTCCCTTGCCCCCCGGGTTCAATGTGTGCCTGAGAACACTGCCCTCTCTGGCGCAATCATCCCCCGGCCGCCCCCTCCTCACTACGCTCGGGCTCGCTCGCCCCCCTCATCAGAATCCCCGCCGGGCAAACTACCGAAAAGTGAGCCGCCGCGAGAGTGTTCACAAGGGAGCGGCGGCAGCCATCGCGCTTCAGGTTTTTTCTGGAAATTTCGTGTAAGATTTTTTCCGGAAGAATGTTCACGGCCCGGAAGATTTTCGGCAACCGGTCCCATCACAACGGGCTGTGGTATTTTCGAATCGTGTCAGGCTCATATCCCGTTCAGGAGGCGTAACGATCTGAACCTCCGAACCCTGCCCGGGCAAGGATCCCCCGTCGGAGAACCGGATTCTTGTCCCCTGAACCCCCCGGGGGAAATTCTGGTACAATAAAGCCCGCAAAAGGCCCGGTTGTACCTCGTTTCCCTCAACACCCAAATTTCAAAGGTCATTATTCGCAAAAACACGGGAATTGGGCCGGAATAATTGACCATCCTTCGAAGGGAACGGGGAGGTGGTATTTAGCAATGGTATAATGGCCGAAGGAGGGGGAAAATGGAGGTGGGAGGGGGTTGGTGGGAGACCGCCCCGCTATCCATTTTAAAATCATTAGCAACCGGTCCGGACTTTTTAAGATCCGGACATTCCCCCGGGTTCTGGGGAACATCCGTTCAGGTACGATGAGGTTCCTGGTGGAGCGGAGGATTGTCGGCAAGTTCGGGAGTGTCCAGGAACCCTCTTGCAATAACTGAATTTTTTTTCATCCATCGCTGTTTTTCTCACCGGAGATTATCAAATATAGTTAATTCATTTGATTTCAGTGAAAAATAAATTTCATTCATCGCTGGAATTAAAAACATCCCCCCCATAGACTAAAACACTGATGGGAATGCCAACACCGGTTCTGCCAGGTTGCCGGCAGCCCGGCTTTCCGTATGCGGGTGTCAGGCTCAATACCTGCCGAAACCCTGACAGAACCGGAACATGTGCATCATCCATGGAGGGAACATAGTATGACCGTTTCAAAAAAAAGTATCGGGATTGGCGTAGATGCAAACCCTGAGAAGGTCATTGCCAGTGCCTGCAGTGTAAATATCCCCTACAATATTGTCTGTTATTGTCGACCGGGTACCGCCTCAGTTCCCCCGGGGAATTCCCGGGTGAACCTGGCGGAACGTGCGGACCCCGGCGCAGCACTCGTTGCTGACCTGATGGCAGGAACGATCCAGGCAGCAGTCCGGGGAGACCTCCGGGGAGAGGTAACCTTACGGATGCTTGAGGCCGCGGCAGGTGTTTCCCGGCTGGAGAGGGTCGCGCTCCTGGAGACTGCCGGCGGGAAAAAGTTCATGTTCGCCCCCGTCGGGGTTGCTGAAGGGTGGACGATTCCAGAGAAACTTGCATTAATCCGGAACGGCCGGGTGCTGGCCCGCAGGTTCGGCCTTCCGGAAAAGGTGGGCGTCGTCTCAGGGGGCAGCCTGATCGCCCCCGGCTGGCATCCTGCCTGTGACCGGAGCATGGCCGATGCCGAGTTTGTCGCAAAACTGGGCGATGCCGAACATTTCGGGCTCTATATCGAAGAAGCGATCAAATCCTGCGGGCTTATTATCGCCCCCGACGGGATAACAGGGAATTTTATCTTCCGGACGCTTGAATATCTTGGAGCGGGTTACGGGCACGGGGCCCCGGTTGTCAACATCGATAAAATCTTTATCGACACTTCCCATGCCCAGCAGAGTTATACCAATGCCCTCATGCTCGCAGCATCGTTGCTGGATGACGGAGGTTTTCCTCGTGCCGGCGTTGGGTGCGTCGTTAGTTGAAACCGGCCCGGCCGGATAGTTCTGCCCCTGATCGGCTCCAGCAGGATCTGGTAGTGCATGCCGACAACCCGGCAGAACCCTGCCAGAAGCGGTCAGTACGATCCAGTCTTTCTTTCGGCGCCACTGCCCCCATCTTTTGATCTGCCTTCAGTATCGTTGGCCTCCCCCACCCTGGCTTGCCGTGCCCCTCGCCACACCGCCCCGGTCACAGCCCCAGCGCCGGCAGCGATGCGGTGTTGCACAAGCCGCAGTGAGCCATCCGGGCAGTGGAGAAAGTCGGGCTCGTGGAATGCCTGACGCCGGATGAAAAGATGGACCGGTATTACAGGATTTCAGAGACCGACAAAAAGGTTCTTGCGATCATTGAGGGAAAAGGGGGGAATAATTTTTCCGGACTGCTGTAGCGCAATCTCCCCACCATTCCCTGCGTCAGCCCTCGCAATGAAATGAGGTCGAACACAAAATTACACCATTACGATTCTCCCCATTCCTCGCTAAAGTCACTCGACCGTCTGCCGAGGCCTCGCTGGGCAAGGTTCCGGTCTTCAACCTCGCCAACAATCCCGGTAAGTGCATAGAGCAAAATGTTGAGTCTGTTCAGAGACGAGACACGAGAATGATGAGGGTTATCAAACCCGAAGCAGGAGAAGAACGAAGTTCTTCGACCGAACGCGTCAGCGTTTTTCGAGTCTCGTCAGACCTTTTGCGCGTTGGGCCTCGTATCTATAATCGGGAAAAGAATTCTTGGATCTTTTGCCATCCCCCCCACCCATTTTCAGAAAACCCGGACGCTCCCTCCCGCACCGCACGTCCCGACGAGAAATCCGGATTCCGGCACTCAAAAATTCTGATCGCGAGGGGGGTCCGATCGTTTTAAAAAAACAGTTCCGGAATCCCCGGTTTATAACCACGCCCGGGCGTCCCCCAGGAGTGCTCTCTGCTGCCGTATGGCAGCCTGCATAGCCCCAGGGGAGTTGGCAACGAACTCGTGGACAACAAAATCGGGGCGGAGCATCGCAACGATCTTCCGGCACCCGGGATCCGAGAACGGGCGGTGCTCATCAATCTGCCGGTGATAGTCCGCATGGGCCAGGGCTCTCTTCCGGTAAGGCATCCCGGCAAGTGCCAGGGGAGGAGACGCTGCCTGCCGGTGGTTACCGGAAGTACTGCAATGAAGGTGGACCGCACGGATCCGCTGCCGTGTTTCCACCGGAAGCCGATCGATCACCCGGATCACGTCCTGAATTCCCTCGTGCTCACTCACCGACTGCAGTGCATTCATCAGGTGGCCGGTATCCAGAACGAAGATCCAGTTATCGAACGTGAGAAGGCCGGTAAAATATTCTGCATCGCCCGGGGCAAGGAAGGAAAGACCGCAAAACCAAAGGTTCTCGAAGGCAAGGGTGACCGGCGGTTCCCCGCCCGGATAACGGGAGGCGAGTGCATTGGCAAACGATGCTGCGGCAGCAAGGATCTCGCGCGAACTGTACCGGCCGGGCTGTGCCCCGGTCTCTCCCGGTTCGTAGTGGCTGGCATGGATAACGGCATAACCGGCCCGGAACGCTGCCGCCCGCCCGAGGTTCCGGCAGAATCTTTCCATGAGTTTCTCCGGTGTCGGTGCGCCATAGTGCGCGGCGATCAAGACAGGATCGCCGCCGGCAGGGATCGACTGCGGTTCCTGCCAGGGGCGGGTCCAGCCGGGCCATATCGGGAGGTGGACCGTTTTCACAAGACCGTCAGGCACCGGCACGCTCACGGGATCATTCCCGAGGACCAGCTCGATCCCGTCCAGTCCTTCTGCCCGGATAAATGACCCGACCATCTCCCAGCTCTGCCGGCGATGGTTCCGTCCGATACGGTCTTCCGGCACACTCAGCAGCTGTTGCATCCCGTTCTTCCCTCCTGTGATTCCTCGCACCCTGGTTCCTGTTGCATGGTAAGACCGGCGATTTTTTGCACCAGGCTCACCATTTTTTCTTTGCGGCCGGATTCCGCACTCGTATAAACCGGCAGATTGCCGGCCCCGTGTTTTCCCTGCACCCGGCCTGCCGGCGGTACAGCGCATTCCGTGGAACACGGGAGGATGTGCCCCCGGGACTATCAGGTCCCGGCACAGCAGGAAATCCGGCCGGGACCAGCAACAGCCGGATGGCCCTTTCGTCTCCTGGGAAACGCAAGCCCCATCAGTTCTTATAAATTCCCTAGTTATGATGTTCCTGATATCACAAATACAGGTGCGATCGTTCCACCCCTTTGTGTTCCGGGTCAACAGCGCCCCCAAGGATCAGGAGGGCTGTGCGGACGGTGAACCCCCCTTTTCGCTGCGGGCTGCCCTTCCAGCGGCATCGCGTTGGTTCCGCCCCGCGATCTTCACGCCACCTCGTCGGCGCCTCGCCGGTCAGATTACCGGTGTCGGGATTTTTTAGGCAATTGATCCGCCGCGGGGGAAAGGCCGGGCGGTTCTCCGCCACCCGGATCCGGTTAGCCTTCGGGGTCCCGGCCCGGTGACGGTAACATCAGATTTTTTTTCACTCATCGCCAGATATAAATTACATCCTAGGTAACACGGGTATATGATGCGCGAGGGTGAACTCCGTTGACCAAAACCGGACAGACTGACTATATCCAAAACCTGATTCGCTTTATGGTAACCCTTGCCGTACTTGCAACTATTGTGACACTGGTGTTGTATTTCTGGGCGATTGTACCGATCCAGAATATGGAGAAGCAGAATCCCCCGTCCAATAAAATTGGCGAGCAGTGTTCAAAAACCACTCAGGAGTGCATTCAAAAGCAGTATCTCTATTGTCAGTTCACGTATGGGTCTGACAACTGGAATGCATTCTGGTGTCGTGCCGCGGCCCCGGTGGGATGCTGGGGGTACAATTTTGACCATAGCTGCCACGGGTAGGCGTGAATTACCCAGGACCCCTGAATAAGAACCGTCTGCCCGGGGAAGATGCCGGATACCAATAAGAATGCATACCGGGAAAAAATAAAATAAAAAAAATTCCCGGGGTTCCTGCATCCTAAAAATCAAATAATAACCATTTTTTCGCCAGTATTATTATGACATTCCCTGCGTCAGGATAAGGAGAACTCTCTGGGGGAGGGGCAGTACCCGTCACCTTTTTTCCCCGCCTCATCTGGCTCCACCTTTGCGATCTTCATGCAGTGCCATCGGCCATGCAAATCTCCCGGGTCGTGCCCCATGCGATCACCGGCCCGGCCACAGCCCCGGCTCAGCGGTGCGGTGTCGTACGGGAGACTGCAACAAAATTTTCACTCATCGCCAGCATTATAAAAAATCAGAGAAGACTCAATGTATGAACGTATGCTGGTGCTGGTATCCGATCTGTAATTCCTGCTCGTGTTCCCCATTTTGCTCATCCTCAACCAACATAAAAAATGCCGGAATCTCTGAGGCTAAGGAAATACTGCCCGTAAACGACATAATCAATGCCTTCCGCCTGATGTAAATGGGGTTTGGCATGAAGTACTTCTGCTTTTTCTGGCAGAATTAGCATACACAAGGCATGCCTGCGGGCAGTTTTGCCGGGGCTCTTCTCTTTTTTTGGCAGAATTCGCACTCTCCAAGAATGTCTTCCGGCATACTTCACATTTTTTCTTTTCCGGCGTCCTCTCCATCATATATCAGGACGATGGGTTCTACCTGATTTCATAGAGGAAATGATCCCATGTCTTCAATCCCTGCAGTCCCGGACCCGCTGTATCGCGCTCTCCGTGATATCATTCGAAATGCCCGGACACAAGCCTGCCGGTCCGTCAACCATGCAATGGCCGAAGCATACTGGAATATCGAAGCTGATCGTTGAAGAAGAACAGGCCGGAAAAAACCGTGCCGGGTACGGGAGACTGCAACAAAATTTTCACTCATCGCCGTGTTTATCCATTTTTTTGCAGATGACTATCATGCAATCCGCCGAGCCTTACGATAGCAGGTATGGCCGTGGCGGTCTCCCGTGGTGATAACACGTGAAACAACGGCATTTTCTTTCAGGTATCTGCCTCGCGGTCGCGGTCATGTTCCTTATGTCCGTATCCGTTCATCCGGCAATGGCAGCCGATGCAGTCAATAAGGAACTTGACTGTCAGACATGCGGGGGGATGAACGATATCTCGTCCATCCCAGGCTTCGAAGGCAAAAAAGTTCCGGTTGTTGAGATCAGGGAGTTTATCATAAATAGTGGAACAAATCCTGACACAGCTTCGAAACACATGCATTCAGCGGCGGCATCAGCTGCCGGGACACAGCTCCACCGGGTCGGCACCGTCTCGCTCAATGTCGTTGATCCCCGCACGGAGACTTCCGCTACAGACAAGGGAAAACCGAGCGGGACCATGCAGTTCCCGGCATCGGTCGGATCTCCGGGCATCCTGCCGGACTGGATCACTGCAAACCTGAGCAGCGAGGGTTACATTTTTTCATCGGAAAGCGGGGCCCACCGGTATGAGACAGATCTCGAATCCGATGATTTTCTCTCACTCAACAGCTCGCAGAAAGATACGCTTGCAGCTGCCGGGTTTACCTCAGTCTCCAGTGATACGATCCGGTCATACCGTGACGTGACCTATTACACGTTCACGAACACGGCCACCGGAAATACCGTCTACGTAATGGCGGTTCAGAAACTGGATGCCGACGGAAATTCAATCTGCGAACCACAATACTCGGTCAGCCCGGAATTCTCCCAGAAGTCGGGTGCTTCCCGTTCCGGGACAACCCGGATGGCAACCGCATCGACCGTTGACCGGAACGGTTCCTGTTTCTGGAACTGGGTATCAGTCTCCCTGCTTGCCGTGGCCCTTATCATTGACATTGCCATCTTTCTTGAGGTGTGGGCAAGTATTGGACCCGTCCTCGTGATCGATTTGGGATTTGTTATCTGGACCAGCAAGGATCACGGGATTGAGGCAACACTGGAGTTGGAGATGACCAATTTTTATATCGTAGGTATTGCGATCGGCCTTGTCATCCTGATCCTGCTTGCCTACGCGATCTACAAATTGGGTGTCTGCATGAAATGGTGGGACGAGATCAGCTGGGACTCAATAGCCTGGACGTATCAGGAGCGGTTCGGCTATGCGGACAACGGGAAGAACATGCCGGTGGCCCTGCACGACCGGATCGCTGTAGCGCTGCCGGCCAACACCAGTGCCGACAAAAATGCCGCATGGATCCCGGACCTCTCCGGTGCCGGTGGCCTTGTTCTTAAGGACAATAAGGTGGTAACGTTCGACAACGGCACGATCCAGTCCTGGCTTTTTGAAGCAAATAAAGAAGGCTCGCAGCAACCGGTCTTCCGGTACGTGACGACAGCACCAGTTCCCTCCGATATCCCCGCAACCACGTTTACCCTTACGCTCCCGGTCCAGCCCGGGAACTGGAAGATCGTGCGTGTGGATGACTCGGCCAGCCGGTACGGCACCGGTCTGTACGCATCCCTCGCCTTTGACCCGGCCGGGACGGCGCATATCAGTTACTACGATGCCGGGGTTGGAGGTATCAGGTACGCGACTCTGGCGGGCAACGTGTGGGTGGCCGAAACGGTTGCACCATCGGCCGGGACCTACTCGACCTCCCTTGCCTTTGACAAAGCCGGGACTCCCGCAATCAGTTTCGGCGACGGCTACCATTTCGGGAACCTGGTGTTTGCAACAAAGAACGGCACCACCTGGGAGACCGTGACGGTCGCAAAGGGATCGGCGGGCGACGCCGGTCAGGACTCGTCCCTTGCCTTTGACAACAACGGCGTCCCGCACATCTCCTACAATGACGGCCAGAGTTTCGCAACCTTAAAGTTCGCTGCCCGGAACCGCAGCACGTGGGAGATCTCAACCATTGACAACGAAAATCTCGTTGGGGATACCGGATACGGATCGTCCCTGAAATTCGATGCCGGAGGCTTCCCCCGCGTGGTCTATACCACCGGAAAATCGTATGCCAACCTGATGTACGCGGCATCCAATGGGAGTGCCTGGACGAATACTAAAGTCGACAATGGAGGAGGTATCACGAAATCCACCGGGTTCACCCCCTCGCTCGCGCTCGACGCAAAAGGATTCCCGCACATCAGTTACTACGAGGCATCGAATAAGGATCTCAGATATGCCTCGTGGAATGGAACCGGCTGGTTGACAGAGACCGTGGACAGCATCAACGATGTCGGCGCATTTTCGTCGCTTGCGATCGGCACAAACGGCCAGCCTCACATCAGTTACTACGATGCGTCCAACCACGAACTCCGGTACGCCACAAAGACCGGGGATTTCTGGATCAAGCGGACGATCGACAATGATGGAATGGTGGGACAGTTCTCCTCCCTTGCCCTCGACCCGGCCGGCCATCCCTGTTTTGCATACTTCGATGATACCCACCATGCGCTGAAGTATGCCGGATGGGTGGTCTGATTTGGCCACCCTTATTTTATTTGTCAGATCTGCGGTGGGAGTACAACCCTGTTCCTGCCCCGACTTCACCGCAAAAAAGTTTCACACATCGCCGGTTTCCGGTTCTTTCTCATCCGCTGCAAAACCGGCTCTCCGGGCAACCAGCGGTACACACGCGGTAAGCCAGAACAATACGAGTGCCATGGAAAGGATGCGGGCAACCTGGTCGAGCGGGGGGTCGAGATCGGGAATCGACCGGATTGTGGCGATGACTACGTTCAAGATGAGCACTGAGATAGTTCCTGCAAGAATAACCATCCCCTTTCGCAGGAGATCTGCCGGAGGTGTCCATCCCCCCTGCGAGCGGAGAACTTCATAACCGGCAAGACCCCCGAGGATGATACCCGTTGCACCCCAGGCAAACTGGATGGCGACCGGATTAATCTGCGACCCGGTCTGCTGCCGGGCAATCTCAGCCCAGGATGCCGGCAGCTGCCAGTCCGCAAGCGAGAGGGATGCAAGACCCACAAGCAGGAGGGGGATTGCGGAAAGAATGATTATCCCCATATAGCGGCCGGAACGAGATAAGCTCCCCGCATATTTTTCCATCCGGGGCTCGGCAAGGAAGAACAGGATGAGGAGGAAAAACCCGAAGATCAGGCCCCCGAAAATATCCGGTACAAAGTGGACCCCGACAAACACCCGGGCAAGGCTTGCGGATATGAGCAGGAGCACACATGCAAGGACCGCCCACCAGCGCCGCACCAGGGTAATAATGTAACCGTAGATCACTGCGCCGTACATTGCAGCTCCTGAGGGAAATCCAAACGAAGGATGATTTGCGAATACTTTCACTTCAGGAGAGATCCAGTACGGGCGCGGAAGGTGCCAGAAGAACTTCAGCGCTTCGTTAAGCCCGACAGTTATCCCGAACAGGACGACGAGCCGTATCCCGAAACGGGGATGAAATCCCAGATAGAAGACAGAGATGATGAGCAGGTACCAGGGTGTGGAATCAAGAAATTCTGCCGGAGCGATGACTGATGTGAGTGTGGGAGAGATGTTCTGGATTGCGACAGTGATTCCGGGATCCATCAGCAGGGACAAAGCATCCATTCTGTTATTCTACGGGAAAAGAATTGATATATTTTTCATTCACGTAGTGCAAAAGGCCGGTTACGGGATCGTTCGAAGGCGACTCCACGGGATCTATGTTCCCGGCACGCCCCTGCCGGTACCCGGGTTGCCCGGCCCCCGCCACTCAGGGAAATGATCTCCCATTATTGTCGGGGTGGAACTCAACTCCGGGTACTTCCTGGTCGAGGGAAGCAGCCTTTTGTGGGATGAACTCTTCGCGTTCCGCGGGCTGGATGAGGAGGATCTTAAGAATTATTACCTGGTGGCCGAATACGTGGCATGCCTCCGGCGGTTTGACCGGCTGGACCGTGTGCTTGTCCCCAGGATCCCGTGATATCCCTCACATTCCGCCGCCCCGTCCCCAGCTATTTTACCCGGACCTTCCAATACCAGACTATGCACCTGATCGCATTCAACGGGAGCCCGCGGAAGAAGTGGAACACCGCCACGCTCCTCTTCCATGCCCTGGAAGGCGCCGAGTCGGAAGGGGCGAAGACCGAACTCTACAACCTCTACGACCTGGACTACCACGGCTGCACCAGCTGCTTTGCCTGCAAGCGCCTCGGCGGGAAGAGCTACGGGCACTGCGCTGTAAACGATGACCTGAAGCCGATCTTCAAGAAGGTCGAAAAGGCGGACGCGATCCTCATCGGCTCGCCCATCTACTACGGGGCGATCACCGGGGAGACCCGGTGCTTTCTGGAGCGGCTGGCATTCCAGTACTCGGTATACGATCCCCCTCGGTCCACGCTCTTCCCAAAAAAGATCCGGACCGGGTTCATCTACACGGCCGGTGCCCCGGATACTATGGTACGGGAGATGGGCTATGAACGCAATGCCCGGCTGACGGAAATGGCAATGGAACGGATCTTCGGGTCGTGCGAGTCACTCTGGGTCACCGATACGTACCAGTTTTCCGACTACTCAAAGTATATGTCCACGCTCTTCGACCCGGAGGCGAAGAAGCGGCACCGGGAGGAGCAGTTCCCGAAAGACTGCGCGAATGCATTCGCCCTCGGGGCACGACTGGCCAGGGGCAGCGGATAAAACCATTCCGGTCACCCCTGTATTTCCTCTTCCACCCTTCTTTTGCCGTTCGGGTTCCGGGACAGGTTTCACGTGAGAAATAAGGAAGGGGGTTTTCTCCGATGGCAATCACATGATGTCCAACGGAAATACGGTGATCTGATCGAACCAAAAATTAAAAGGGATGGGGTGTGGTCTTTTATCGATTCCCCCTGCCGGGTATTAATCAATCTCTCCACTGGAGTGTCGAGTCCATTTCGGCTATGCTGGTGCAGCAGTCCTTATAGCAGCACAGCGAGACCCAGCGATTATTACTGTAGTCATACGTACACTGCTCATACGTGTACATACAATCATTTGACGGCGCCTGCACGTTCTTCTGCTGCGGGAGATCGACCGCGTAATAATGCACTCCGGCAATAAACGCACCGGCAACCGATAAGCAGACCATAACCAGTACGAGATTGGCAAGCGGTGATTTTGCAGATTCGGACATAATAAAAAACCATCCTGATGAATTAATCGTTATTATCTGGTATGGAGCAGGGATATTTAAACGGTGGGAATCTGGAAAATACCCTGCCTGCGAATATGTTCCAATGCGAGGGGCAGTCAGGCCGCGAGCATGAGAAGTACACGGAAAAGGTCTACGTAATGCGAGGGATTCTGTTCGCACCGGAAAGCAAACGGGGGGTCCGGATCCGGCTCCCTGCAAGCCCCATCAACAGCGGTCACCTGATTATACCCTGAGGCTTATTGCCCGGGCCTACTTCACGATTACGGTCAGATTGAACAGGAGACCCCCCGCTTCTTCAGGTCTGATGACCAATTTTCCGTTAAGGACCGATGACCCGGGGCTGACAGCCCGGTACCGGGCCCGGTAATAGCCTGTATTATTCCAGAAATCGTTACCTGTATAATAGGTCCCGTCATTCACCAGTTCGAGTCCGCACCCGGAGACAGGGACCGTCCAGCGCATGGCAAGGGACGGGGCAAATCCAAGGTTGATCTCAACAATGTCCCCCTTCCCGAGCACAATAGTCCGGTCGGATTCGCTCCGGTTCAGGGAATACCGGATGCCGGGCATCGGATCCCGGATCGGGACGGATGTATCGACCGGAACAGGGACCCGGGGAGCGGCAACCTGAGGATCGCATTGGGTCGACGAACTCTCCACAGTCTCGGAGCCGGTCTGATTAACGGGAGATACAAGATCCTGCGTGCTACCGGGAACCGTCACGGTTGGCGTGGCGGGCGGTGTCCCGGTGCAGCCGGCAGCTCCTGTCAGGAGGATGAGGATAGCGATCATAATGCACGTAAACCGGATCGGTCGGCAGGCATCCATGCAGAACCTCTGGAACAGGACACGATAAAATGTTCTGTCACCGATCAACCGGGTCCCTTTTTGAATCGCAAAGACTGGTCCGGGTAATTCACGGACGGCAATACTCTCCCAGGAACAACCGGTGGAAAACGGTCTTCGCCCGGGGGATCGACCCTGCACTCATTTTCTGGCGAACCGGTCCCTGAAAAATCCCTGGCTCTGGTACAGTGCGGCCACAGGATTATGCCCGAGAGCACGGTCTTTCACGATGAGTGGCGTTGTCTCTGCTTTACAATGACGCAGGAATAAAATGTCGTGCCCGACACAGAGTCCTACCATGAGGTTCAGTTCTGTTTTTTCCTGGTTGAGAACCTCTGCCTGCAGGATCGGGTTGCAGAATATATCCCCGGGCATGCCGAGATCCTGCGGGCATACTTCCCCGCAGAGACAAGACAGGGAAACTACTTCGAACCCGTTTTTTTCAAGGATGTCAGACAATAGTTTCGCTTCGGGCATCAGGGCATAGCAGGTGGCAATGCCCAACCGTTTCATTCCGCGAATCTTCGCATATTCGATAATTTCATGGATTCTTGTCCAGGAGTATTTTTCGTTCTGTTTTTGCGGGTCAAGCACCTTGCTCATCAGGCCGAGCCATCCCTGAATCACGGCCCGGTTTTCCGGGAGTTTGTATTTTTTCGTTGTTTCCTTCACCAGATCCGGGTACTTTTCTGTAGGGCAGGATGCCGGTACTTTTTTGTTTTTTTCTTTGGAACTGCACCGGAGAATACTGCATTTTACGCACTGCGTGCTGTCATCATCCATGAAAAATCTCCGTAACGACAACTATCAGGTTACCCGTATGGTTACAAATATCATGCAGAAGGAAAAATGTAACATTATTACCAGAAAATAACTATTGGGGGAAATATGTCCGAATCCCAAATACAATCCAAATGTCCCGTGGAATTATTTTGTGAGGTCATGGGAAGCAAATGGAAGATCCTCATTATCTGGAACCTGAAGAATGGAACGCTCCGGTTCTCCGAGCTCCAGAAAAAGATGCATGGCGTGAATTCGAAGACCATCACAACGCATCTTCGGGAACTGGAGAACCTGAAGATCATCTCAAGGGTTGCGTATCCCGAGGTCCCCCCACGTGTTGAATATTCCCTGACCGACTATGGAAAAGATCTTTTCCCGATATTCGATGCAATGCGGATATGGGGATTACATTACCTGGAATGCGAGGAGATACCAGCGAAGGCATGCTAGGTTTACGTTTTTTCCGGCAGGTGATCCGCCGCGAAAGCGTCATCGGGGCGGCGGCAGCCTTTGTAATTGATTCTCCTTTCACGCCGCTTACCGATACTTCATTTTATCAATGAATAATTATCATCTGACAACAATTTCCCGGTAATTCATGAGGATTGTTGCCACGGAGCAGAGAAATGGCAAAGAACACAGACAAAGGTTTTCGAAGAGGAGCAGTAGATGATCGAAGTCAGGTTCTCAATCCAAAGACCGACCAGTTTGTGAAGCGTGATACAAACACCGGTCAATTCATGGACGTAAAACTAGACGGGACGCCATTCAAGAGTGTGAAAAAGGAAAGATAATTTTCTTTTCATTCATGTCGTTGTTTTTTAGAGAGACAAAATGCATGGCCCGATAATTTAAGATTAGTATTATTATATCCGGGGTTACATTGACAATTATGACGATCCAGCTGACTGATGAAAAAATCGGATCGTTATTGGCATGAGAAAAAATTACTTCCTGAAGATTTCTTCTCACCCCGGAACTAAAAACCAAACACGGCCATAAAAAGTACGAGAGAGATATCACCGGGGAGAATCACTTAACACGGCATGGCAGAGCCGGGAACGTACCTTCGTACATCGACCTGAGCACCGCTTTTTGCCATCCGTTCTGCGATAGCAAGAATCTCGTGGGCCACATGCTCGTCCACGTAATCTTCCCCGCAGTTGGTGCAGACCTGGGCGGGGACATCTTTCACAACAAGGGTCATCCCATCCCGATCAAAGGTAACGGTTGTCGTACCTTCTCTGGTCTCGCCGTGTTTGCAGATGAAGCACTTCATGATATCCTCGGCGAATAATTATCAGACCACGAATCCGGGTCCGGCTCGTATGCTGTGAAAAGGTTGAGGAAAAAGGAGATTGTTTCACGGAGCCGACACTTTTTTTCTACGCGCCATGATGCTTCTGGTAATTTTATCCGGATTTCTCACCAGGATCGGTTTCCGGTTTTTTGTCCAGTCGCCTCTCCCAGTCTCATAGATTTGGAGGAAACGGACCGCATCATCCGGGCCAAGCTTCTCAACCAGTATGCCAGGCCCCTCCTGTTGGATCTGGTGTATTGTTTTGGTGTTCACCGGTTTTCGCTTTGATTCTGGTTGTTGATGTCTGCACCCGGATGATCAGGCCTGTTTCTTCGCCTTTCGTTTTTTCTGGCGTTCCAGCAGATCGGTCTTTACATCATCGAGATTGTCCGGCAGCCACTCATGCCGCTCTTTTGTATAATCGCCGGAACCGGTCTCGAAGCTCTGGATAAACCGGGCCATATCCACCGGACCCAGGCTCTTCGTAAGCGCCTGGAGGCCTTCTTTCCTGACATCACTGATTGTTTTCATCGGCAGACACCTCCATAAGCCAGCGTACCGGGTTCTCGACCCTGATTGTTATTGCAGGGATCTTACCTGACAGAATAATAATTCTATTGTCCGTAGTAAGAAAAATAGTTTCTCCGCTCTGTGCACATGCGAGATGAAGTGCATCGAATAGTCTGATACCCGCTCTCTGATACAGTAATGCATGACTGAAAATTATCTCATCCAGTTCGATATACTTCCGGACCAGTGCCAGCTTCTGTTCCACCTTCTGTCGTTTATCAGGATCTGCTATTCGGGAGATCTCACTGTCAATGACAACACTGCCTACCAGTTCCCAGTCACTGTTGCACCGGTCAATGATGGTAAGGATAGCCTCCGCCTCAAGCCGGATTTTCCTGTTCTGGTGATCGTCAAATGGCCTGCACAGGCAGCAGACATCCATGTAGATTTTCATTTCGGATTTCCTGAACCGATCTTTTATCGTTGATCCGGATGTTCAGACTTTTATATTATGGCTGCATGGTGTGAAAATGAGGCGTATACTTATCTTCGAAGTATCTATCGCCCGAAATTCTGGCAACCTCGCCTCACTACCTGTCCCGCGAGTGATTATCCCCCGGTCCTGGGTCGCCCGGCCCCCTCATTATCGTGATCTGGATGGTCAGAACGGGCTGAAGTCGCGGCGGTAGCCATCGCGCTTCAGGTTTTTTTCCGGAAAAATTTTTCCAGAATTAAAGAAGGTTCGCCCCCCATCGCTCCGCGTGGAGTCGTTCGGGTGTCTTTTTTGTAAGTCCAGCACGATATTAACGGTATTTCCTCTCATCGTTCTGGTTCTGCCACGCCTTTCATGAAAATGATAATTATTCCTGCCCCTGTTCAGAAAGGGGTCCGGTTTGACCGGTAAAGAGGTACCAGGGATTACCCTCCAGCGCAATGATCTGCCTGAGATCGGCGGAACCCGCTGAAAGGTTGTTCTCCCCGTTCAGGCCGAAGTATTCGATGAAACAGTCATCCCTGCCCGGCATGACCGCTTTTTTTATGACAAAAAAATACCCCGCTGTATCATTGCTCTCGAACGCTGTACCTTCCAGTGTGGATGGAGGTGCCTGCCTGCCTGCATAGTTCCAGGACTGTATCTCTCTGGAAAGATCGAGTGCGACAGGTGTGAGTTGTCCCTGGGCTTTCAGGTACCTGGACAACTGCCCTTCCGAATTGCCGCATTCACCTGAATTCTCGAAATACCAGATTGCAAAAACGCGGGTCTGGTTCGTCCCCGGTTTCCGGAACACGGCATAGCTCGCAGTCGCATAACCTGCAGTCTGAGTCAGTGACGGAAATTGCGGGTAGTTTCCCGAGATCCGCTGGCTGATACAGAGATCCGGTCCCGGGGTATTCGCTCGATTCGGCGAGTCGCAATAATGTCCCACGTTCCAGATAATCCCGGTGGAAAAATCCTGATGCTGCGGCAGTCCGGGACCAATGGGGTGGATGAGGATCGCGAGAAAAAAAATGAAGAGCAGGATAAAGGGTATCGTGCCCCATATGATCCATCTTTTCAGGTCTTCTGTTTCTTTCAAGGTTTCATTCTCCCGACAATTGTATCCTTACGACGGCCTCACGTAGGTATCCGCTGCCCGGATACCTCGGCAACCTGGACCCCCTACGGGCGGGACCGGGTTCAGCCGCAATTTGACCTGGGGCGAACCTGTCCTCTTCTTTTCGTGGAACAAACTCCGGCTGTCCACAATGAGCGATTTATAATGATGATATATATATGATTTCTGTCCTGTTCAGCTACACGTTCGAAAATACGAAAGGTACTCGGTGACAAAAGGTAAATAGGACTTATCCTTCGGGTAACAAAAAAGAATATCTTCGCCGTGAGTGCTATCTGCGCGAATGGATATCAGATATTTTCATCGTTGATAATTCTTTCACGAAAATTCAAGACCAGCATCACATTTCCCGATGGATGTGCTGGCAGTATTTTTTTCAATCACATTGCGCTTGCCATTTTCAATACTCCCCCAAAACCGCCCCTCCCTTCTCCAGTCCTCCCCGCACCCAAGCCGGTCCTGAGCCCTACCTCCAGGATTGCATGAATCATTATTTTCAAATTCTCACTGCCTTTCGGCAACAATCGCTCTCCCAAAAGCACGGCCGGTAATGCCGGAAATAATTTCACGCCCCCTCCTCCCCAAAAATGAGAACCGGGCTGTGGTACACGAATGATCGCCAGCACTTTTACAAAAAAATGTCGGCGGCGTAGGGATTTTTTCCCAGCCACTCAAAAACGGGTCGTGGCCGGCCGGGAAAAAAGCGGTGGAGGGGTTGGCCCGGCACCCGCAGCGGAAACCCCCCGCCTCCCGCAAAGGACCTGATGAGGACACCCGCACCTTTTGATTTGGGAAGAGCTTGCCAGTCAGTCAGTAACTATTCATCAGTGCGATCCCGGAACCGGACAACAAACAGATGACCGATTACGATTACAGCGGGGATAAGCACTGATACAAGGGGCATTATACCGAATAGTTCCGTTCCCCCGGTATTCCGCTGGATGGTCACTGATGAATCGATGAAGAAGAACCCATAAAAAACGAGAGCAAAAACAGCGACGGGCAGGATTTTTTCCGGGTATCGGATAAGGAACAAAGCAAGGACAGCCGGAATAAGGACGCGAATAAGCAGTAAAAGGCCGGCGGGGAGGCCATCCAGTTTCATACCGAAAAATCGGGCTTCCCAATTGAGAACGAATATGAAAAAAAGGGTGAATGAACTATAAAGGAAGAGTCCCAGAAGACAATAATGAAAAACCGTACTAAGATAACCCGTCGCCTTTTTCGTTTTCATTCCCGGTTCTCTCCTTTACATAACGGATAGATCAATAATAATGGGTCCATTTGGCCATGTTTGAATTTCGGTTCACAAGTCCCATCGCATGATTCCCTACGTTACTGACGTAGATTAAGGTACCTGGACTCCACGCCAGGGTATTTGCTCCATGTTGCCCGACAACTGTGGCATAGGTGTTACCATTGTCCCAATCATTTCCAAATTCAATGTATCGCTGTCCGGAAGAATCTGGATCGTAGATGTAAAAGCCCTGAACATCTTCAAGTGTACCATATTCATCCATTCTGAAGTCATCATAGGATTCATCGAGGGCCGGATAGGGCGCATCTTCATCCCAGAAATGGCATTCATACAAATCCATTCCGGAATATGTAGTGTCGACACTAACATCGTACATATCATTTTCACCATTAACACTGTATGGTCTTAAGCCTCCATCTACACCAGAATCTCCATACCTATCAGCTGAAACCTGGATAAGAGCGAGAGATAATGGCAAGGAACGAGAATCCCCGTTTTGTAAATCACGGGGGCCTTCAACGGCGGGTAAAGATCTGAAGTCTTCATCTTTCACGTCAAGTTTTTTCTTGAAGTAACCGGCACGAGCACTGTATGGACAGCCTTAAATTTCCCGGGGTGTCAGTGCATGCAGGCCATCAGGAAGTTGCAGCGCTGTTTCCGAATTATTTTCTCATTACGGGCAATGTATAATTCATCGCACTCCTATTCGGGAACTCTTTAAAATACATGTCCGGATAGGATACAGTAATCATTCCGGGATCAGGATTTCTGTTATCGAGTTCGAGCACTCTCTTCGGTACCCGGAGCAAGACAACAGCCTCATCACCAGTAACAGGCGGGTTGTCCAGCCATGCCACGGGAAATGTCAGCTGAACCCTATCCGCTCGCGGATCTTTATCATTTTGCGTGAACCATGATTTTGAGAAGATTATCCGGGCCATTTCCGATTCGGGAACGGGGGTTGGCGGAGTATAATTCTTCATCAACCGCTGCATCTCTTCATACGTTAATGCATCTTTGTTGCCGGGTTGGAAATCCGGTAATTTCTGGAGGGTTCCGTTATTTTGTGAATCATTTTCCGGTATTGGTGTTATTATCATGGGAGGAACCTGTGTCGGAAGTGGAGAAATCTGATCCGTTTTTTCTGTTGGTACCATCTCAGATGCATGATTATTCTGGAGGCATCCGCTTATAATTGCACATCCAAACAGGAACAGGCCACTCAATAAAAAAATACAATGTTTTTTCTGAAGATATTCCATGATTATTCCTCATTCTTTTTTTATATTCACAAATAGATAAATAACTGTTTACAAATCATAGGGTTTCTTCCGTAAAAAAGTGGGGATAAATTTAAAATTCATCTCCTACACGATGTATTGTAATAATATTATCCTCATCAATCGTAGATTCGATCTGTACATACTGCTCGTCAGGAGTGTAATTCCACCAGTCAAATGTTTCCGGTGCCCAATACCACGTCGTCCCAGATCGTGTCTCTTCGACCCTGCACCTTGTAGATCTCGCAAAGAAGTTTTTCGAAATGCCCCCAACAGTATCAAGTTCCGTAGATCCCATTATCTGATTAATTATTGTTGAGGGATTATCGGTATCGTTGTATTGTATATTATGCCAAGTGTTCGTATCATAATCATAAAGCCATATATCGTATACTCCACCACTCAGAATATAGAGTTTATAGTCAACTAACTTAATTGACAGTCCTGTAAGTTCAATATTCAGCCAGTCCCATGGTGTTACCCAGTTTCCTTCATCATATACTGCTACCCATGCGAAGGATTGTCCGGTATCAGAAAATTGTATGATAAATTCGATTACATCGCCAGACCGATCAAGATATATCTCATGTTCATCGTAATTTAAAAATGTCTCTCCTTTGTTTGTAAATGAACCTGATCCAATTCTTCCTGTAACTGCATTAACAGAATAAGAAGGATCCCGCACGTATATTGCCCGGACTTGTCTGTCGATACCATCAGTTTCATACAGTTTTTGGCTTTTATAGACTGTCGGTGCGGACAGTTCATCAGACTCTTCTAGGTCTGTTTCCAGATTGATTTTTTGAGCCTGCGATGTAAGATTTATCATCATCAGATTAGAGAATTCTCTAAAATACATGTCCGGATATGACACAGTAATCATTCCGGGATCAGGATTCATGTCATCGAGTTTGAGCACTCTCTTCGGTACCCGGAGCAAGACAACAGCTTCACCATCAGTAACAGGTGGGTTGTCCAACCATGCCACGGGAAATGTCAGCTGAACCCTATCCGCCCGCGGATCTTTATCATTTTGCGTGAACCATGATTTTGAGAAGATTATCCGGGCCATATCAGACTCGGGAACAGGTGGTGGGGGAGTATAATTCTTCATCAATCGCTGCATTTCCTCGTAGGATACTTTATCTTTAATGCTTGGCATGAAATCCGGTAATTTCTGGATTGTTCCATCCTTTTGTGCACCGCTTTCATCTGACATTGCTGCAATATTTGTCTGCGCTGAAATTGTTTCCGCACTCACCATCGGAACCATCGCCATCGCTGCCAGCAGTAGTGTGAGCAGAACGACCCATGTTTTAGGTAGGTTCATTTTTCTTCAACTCCTCGCATTCTTCCATGCGCTTCGCTCGATGGCATGGGAAAACCTTCATAGGATCAGAAGATAATCTTCTCATGCCTACGGGCGGGACCGGGTTCAACGAAGTTTGTCGCTTGGTGAACCTGTCCTCTTCTTTTCGTGGAACAACCCCCGGCTGTCCACAATGAGCGAGTTATCGTTGGCGTATTTATATTTTCTAACGCGATCATCTACCGATCAGGGTACTGAAAAAAAGGAGAATTTTCGGGTGACAAACGGTAAATTGGACTTATCCGTCAAGGCCTGAAGAATCGAAACCCCGCCGTGAGTGCTATCTGCGCGGGAAATCCGGATTTTTTCACTTCTGAACTGGTCCATAATTCCCGATGGCTGAATCTCTTGGGAAATCGGATTTTGTATACAACCCATCCGTAGCGCCATCCCCCCTCCCCCTCCCGCATCAGCCCTCTCACTGCGATGAGGCAAAGCCCGGACTTCCCCCTCCTTTATCACTCCCCCGGTCTCCCCCTCTCCCCCTCACCAGGCAACGCCCCCTCCCCCTCACAACCGGACAGGTCGTAGCGAAAAGCATTGTGACGATGGCACCCCCACCCCCTGGGCTCATCCAGCCCGGACCACCTGATAGAGTACTGCCATCGAAGAGCCCTTCGGGCTCTTCTCCCGCCTGCCCTTCTGATGAACGGCAGGCCAATCCGGCCCCATACGGCCCCCCGTTTCCCCTCGGTACACGATCCTGGAGGACAAAATCGCCAAAACGGAGGACTAATTCGCCTTTTTCATGAATTTCACGTCGGAGAAAAGAGGACGCTATTGGACGTTTTCTGTTGGCCTTTTTTCCCTGCCATGGGCTCCCGGATGGTAGGATCGAACCGGCTACATCTATTGCCCGAATACGGGCATATGCCGGATTTCACGTCGGAGAATCCCCATAAAACCATATGAAGGCTAGGATATACCCAACCTCAAGAACAAGGTATCCACTACAGGAAGGGAAATCCAACAAAAGATCTCCCTGATGTGGTGTCTGGTGATGTCCCTCTGGTGTGACGAACGGAGCCGTCGGAACCCGTGATTAACGCCGGGGGCTGCCACTTCAGGCTTTTTGTTTCACATTTGTGCGATTCACGGAAGTATCCCACCGTCATCCCTAAATAGGATAGTCTTCAGTGGAGGATTATCATGACCAGATAATAGGTCCCGTTGTATTCGGACACAGAATAGTACTTTCTGATCGCAGCTTCTTCATCAGGGGAGATCCCTCTCATCTTTACATGGCCACTATATCTATCCGGCTCACTCAGAAAAAGGGTCCGGAGTGCCGGGTACTTTGAGAAATCCTCATCTGTCAGATGAGATGCATTTTCAATTCGTGTTTTATCAATGATTGTTGAGGATTCGATTCCACTCCCGTTTTCCAGTATCGTAATAGGATATGCATCAACAGATGACCGGCCATCCTCAGCATTATTCCACTGTACCCAGATGAATACTGACGATATGAGAAGAACAAGAACCACGAGGCCGAACCCGATGATTTTCATTTTTTCACTCCCTCAACGTAAAAAATTAGGTGAGGGAAGCTATATTATACTTCACTGCATTGATAGCCCCTGCATTGTTATGCGTAGAATCCCCGTGATATGATGGGGATGAATATTCATGAGTGTTAATAGATGATCCATAATAGCCACTCCACATTGCCGTGTACTTTGGTGACGGAGTGTACCAGGCGTAAGCCCTGTTTGTTCCCGACGAATCTTCATGGTTTGCATTGAAGATATGCCCGAGTTCATGGATAACACAGTACCTTCTTGCATGCAGTGAACCATCATAGATATGCACAGGTAAACCATCATCGGTGTCGGTCACCATCTGGGACCACGCATATCGACAATATTCCCCGGGATAGCTTCCGTAACCCCATGCAGCTCCTTGCGTTCCATCCTCGATATCATATCCTCCAAGGTATACCGCGATATCTGCACCATTTGATTGGAGATATCCTAAGGAGAATTGGTTATGGAAAGCATTCCAAGGCTCAGTAGTAATTAACGGGTCATTTGAGAGCTGAGTACGTTTTGATGCATCATAACTGACCACATTGAACATTACCTGAATATCTGCTCGGTCATATTGGTAAGAGACCATGGACATAATCTGGTTAGCAGAACTGACCCAGTTCGCTTCCTGTGTATAAAATGCATTATCGGTTGCAATGAGGATGCTCACCGTGGCATAACTCAATACAGAGTTCATTGTTGCCGGATTCCTCGCAATCGGCTGGGTACTCAGTGTTACTCCTAGGGGAAGTGGTGTCAGACCATGGTCAACCGGGTTTGCCTTATCACTATTGATCACGTTTTTCGAGCTGTACACAATATGAAGCGGATGAGATGCTTTCTCTGTGTTAATACGGTTCTCAACCGGGACAATAGTAATTGTCTCATTGTCAAGTTCCAGATACCCTTGTACTACTTTTCCGCCAAACGTAAACAAGGCGAGAGACTTATCCATCCCTTCGATTTTTCCAGAGTATGAATCAATCCCATCATCAATATTTTCAAAGTTCATCCGCTCGAGGATCAGGAGATTCGGTTTCCCGTAAATCGTTATGGGAATCCGGTTCGTCCCGTTGCTTTTCAACTGGACATTTTCAAACTGTATGATGTCCAGATTCTTTATGGTCTTGGGGATATTCAGTTCAGCATATTGTTCCAGAGATTTCGTGGAACTGATATTGCTTGCATCAATTCCAGAAGCGACAATCGTTGTTTCCCCCTCAATTGTCAATGGAATATTCTGGTGTTGTTCATCCGCGGATATCATTTTAAGATCTTCCGCCGCATTCACCATAGGTACCATCGCCATCCCTGCCAGCAGCAGCGCCAGCAGGACGACAACTGTTTTGTGTATGTTCATTTTTCTTCAACTCCTCGCATTCTTCTATGCGCTTCGCTCGACGGCATGGGAAAACCTTCATAGGATCAGAAGATAATCTTCTCATGCCTACGGGCGGGACCGGGTTCAACGAAGTTTGTCGCTTGGTGGACCCGTCCTCTTCTTTTCGTGGAACAACTCCCGGCTGTCCATAATGAGCGAGTTATCGTTGGCGTATTTATATTTTCTAACGCGATCATCTACCTATCAGGGTACTGAAAAAAAGGAGAATTTTCGGG